>JBQTKE010000310.1:0-3599 GCA_052386435.1 Myxococcaceae bacterium | reverse complement strand
GTGTTCGTACAAGTACAGGCCGCCGCCCAGAAGGAATCCCGCGAAGGGCCCCGCGAGTGAAGTGAGGATCGCCGGGCCTCGGTTCAGTCGGCCGTGGTAGGTGAGCCCGCCCAACGAGTAGAGCCGGATGTGTACTTTTGATCCGAAGCTCATCGCGGCGAGGGCGTGCCCCAGCTCGTGAAGAAGGATCGAGACCAGCAGCACGCCGGTCCATGCCAGCGCGCCTTCCCATCCCGCCCGCGATCCCATGATCAATCCGACCAGCCAGAAGCTGGGTTCAATCTCGATGGGGATACTGCCCAGCGACACCGAGATCGTGAAAGGGCCTCGCGGCGCGGGCTGTGGGTCGGCTGCCATCCGCTACCTATAGCGCGCTGGACGCGCGTCGGCAGCAGCGCGGCGATAGTCCGGGAGATCCACGCCCAGCTCCACGAATTCGCACATCTCGCAGAGGCGGCTGTAAATACGTTCCGTCACGCGTTCACGCAGCAGCTCGGAATCTTTGCCGGCGCCCTTGAGCTCTTCGGAAGAGCGGGGGCCCGCGACCTTCACGCTCTTCTTCTCCGGGGCCAACGAGTAGTTGGTCGCGAAGAGCGTGGTGCGTCCTGCGTTGTAGCGGCGCGCGATCAGCTCATCCAAGGTCTCCAGCTCGAACTGACTGCCGCGGCCCTTGCCCAGCTCGTCAATCGCCAGGACTTCGACCTTCGACAAAGGCTCGATGATCTCGCCGCCGCTCTTTCCCTCTTGGAACCCACGCCGAATCGTCGCGTAGAGCAGGGAGATCTCCACGTACTGCACCGGCACGCCCACCTCGAGCATCAGGTGCGAGAGCGTCGCGCAGAGCAGGTGGGTCTTCCCGGTCCCCACGGTGCCGCTGAGGATATAACCCTTGTTCTGCTGACCCTTGCGGTAACCCGTGGCGAACGAGAGCCCGACCTTCTTCGCCCTGTCCTGGCTCGCAAAGCCGACAACGTAATTGTCGAAGCTGGCCTTCGCGTGTTTGCCGGGGATGCGGGCATCGTTGAACCGCGCGACGCGGCCTTCGAGCAGTCGGCACATGCAGGGCGCCAGCACGTCGTAGGACTTGGGCCCGACCTTCTCACTGAAGGTCTGCTCAAGCGAGACTTGGAGGAACCCTTTCCCCCCGCACCGCTTGCACGTCTTGGTGCAGTCACAGACGAACGCCAGCGAGAACTCCCCGCGGGACTCGGTCCGGTAGCTCTTGCCTTCGCACTTGGTGCACGCCATTCGCCGCTCCTTACCAGAATCCGTTGATGCTCAAATGCCGCCGAATGACCGCGCCTCGGTGGAAACGCAAAGACAGGCGTTTGGCATGAGGGGTAACGGCATAACCCGCTTTCGCCAGCGCGCGCGACTCGCGCAACCGCTCCAAGCGTTCAACGAAGGGAAGGGCGCGGAGCAGTCCGGCCTCGAGTCGTTCGTCCAGCGCCCCCGGAAGTGGCTCGATCAACACGGTGGTGGCCAGCGAATTGATCGCGACTCCCAGATCCGGTCGCGCTTTCACGATCTTCTTCAGCACACTGCGAACTTTCTTCGCGCGACGATCCGGCGCGATGGCGCTCTCGTCGCCGGCTCCGGCCGATCGCGCGAGGAACTTTTTGTGCTCGCCCTCGACCTCCCGCTTGCAGCCACGCAGCGTGCGCAGTACGGGTTCACCCGGCTTCGCGTCGAACAGCGCCTTCTCCGCAGCCTGACGAATGCCTCGCGCCACGACGTCAAACGGGACGCCGCGCTCTACCCAATTGCCGACCAGTTGAAGGTCGAGAGGGGAGAGCATCAGCCCCGCCCCTCGGTGCGCCAGGAAGCATTCCTGGACGAGCTCTTCGAAGCTGGCTTCTTCCGGAAGGAGACTCATAGATGCAGTCTCTTCCTGTACCAGGCAGGTCAGACGTCCCCCAACGACGACGTGCAGACGCCTCAGGGGAAACGCATCTTAGGCCCGCGGCTTCGCGGACCTTTTTCTGGTCGGTGGCGGCGCATAGGCGCCCTTGATGCCGAGCAGGCTCTGGGCAGAACCACTT
This sequence comes from Myxococcaceae bacterium, assembly GCA_052386435.1. Lineage (GTDB taxonomy): Bacteria > Myxococcota > Myxococcia > Myxococcales > Myxococcaceae > JBQTKE01. The sequence goes on along the minus strand of JBQTKE010000310.1, from coordinate 1,557 downwards.
CCGGCAGAAGCGACAAGGGCGGCGACGAAGCGATTGCCTCACCGCGACCGTCAGCGGCGTGCTGCCATTGACACCGTGTCGGGATGGGAAAGGTTGGGCCTTGCGTCCTGAGCATCTTGACATCAAATTTAGAAATCATCAAGATGTCGACGTGCGCACGACCCTCACCATCGACGAGGACGTCGCCGCCAAGCTGGAGGAGGAGCGGCGGCGAACCCAGAAGGCTTTCAAAGAGATCGTGAACGACGCCTTGCGAATCGGCCTCGCTCTCCAACGGAAGCCGAAGAAGCCCCAGCCATTCGTCATCCGAAGCCATTCGTGCGGAGGACTTCTGCCCGGCATTGATGGGATGAAACTCAACCAGCTGAACGACGAACTGGAAGCGGAGCATTTCGCGCGAACTCAGGCGGACCCACGCAAGTGATTGTGCCTGACGTGAACCTGCTGGTTTATGCCTACGACTCAGACGCGGTGCTCCATGTTCCGGCAAGGGCCTGGTGGGAGGAGACGCTTTCGGAAGCCGAGCCGGTTGGCCTGCCGTGGGTCGTCGTGATGGGGTTCGTCAGGCTGATGACCCACCGTCGGGTTCTAGTGCGGCCAGTGAGTGTCCAAGTCGCGCTGGCCGACGTCAGGACCTGGTTCGGATGCACCCATGTACAAGTTCTTGAGCCCGGCCCCCGTCACTTCGATCTCTTCGAAAGCTTGCTCCAATCCGTAGGGGCCGCGGGCAATCTGACGACGGACGCCCACCTCGCCGCGTTAGCGATCGAGCACCGCTGCGAGCTGCACTCGAACGACGTCGACTTCGGGCGGTTCTCGGGGCTGCGCTGGAAAAATCCGCTCGAGAGCTGAGGGGCGTACACATTGCCGAAGGTCAGTCGGCACCTTGAGTCACTGCCGTTGGAGCGGACCCCTGCGGATCCACCACCATCGCGGGGAACCCCACGCTGCCGGTGCTCGCCTGCGACGTCCTGGGGAAGGGCGGGAGCTGCTCCATCGAGCCAGCCCTCGTGCGGCCCGGACGGACGAGAACGACGAGCTGTACCTGTCGTGTGAAACCCAGCGGCGCTTCGTTCCCGGGCATGCGCCATTCCCCGCGCCCTGCGCTCGGTGCCTGCCACCTCGAAGCTTGGGGCCACGGCGATTTTCGACCATGGGACAAAATGGTCACGGCGATTTTTGACTGTGGGATAAATTGGCCATATCCCTATCGATTCCATGAGCAGGCCTTCTCAGCGATACCTGACCGCCCAAGTCCGTGCAGATCTCGAGCGGAAGATGGTGTTCCTGGCGGGCGCCCGGCAGGTAGGGAAGACCACTCTGGCTCGTTCCCTCCCCGGAGCCAGGAGGGGATATCTCAACTGGGACGATGCGGACGACCGGCATCGAATCCTGAAGCGAGAGCTCCCCTCTTCTCCGATGTGGATCTTCGATGAGATTCACAAGTACCGCTCCTGGCGCGGATACCTCAAGGGTCTCTACGACACGAGAGGAGAGAGTCATCGGATCCTGGTCACTGGAAGCGCTCGGCTGGATCTCTATCGTTACGGAGGGGAC
>JBQTKE010000309.1:0-4774 GCA_052386435.1 Myxococcaceae bacterium | reverse complement strand
AGAAGTGCGTGGAGTCCGTCGTCGCGCATGCTCGCGGTGACTGGCGGCTCATCCTCGTCCACGACGCCAGCCCGCTGCCGGAGATGAAGCCGCTGATGCAGAAGTTAGCGGCCTTGGATAAGCGGATCGTCGTCGCAGAGAACGAGACCAACCAGGGCTTCGTGATCACCGCGAACCGCGGCATGCGGATGGCTGAAGGCCGGGACGTGTTGCTGCTCAACAGCGACACGGAGGTCTTCGAGGGCTTTTTGGAACGGCTGCAGAAATGCGCTTACGTGGACGAGCAGACCGGCATCCTCACGCCGTTCTCCAACAATGCCACCCTTTGCAGCATCCCGAATATCGGCCAGGACAACCCCATCCCGGACGGTTACACGCCGGCGAGCTGGGCGGCCCTCGTGACCGCGTGCTCACACAAGCTGCGACCGGAGATCGTCACCGGCGTCGGCTTCTGCATGTACGTGAAGGCGGAAGTCTTCGCGAAAATTGGCTACTTCGATGAGGTCTCTTACGGCCGAGGCTTCGGCGAAGAGAACGACTTCTGCGAGCGGGCCAAGAAGGCCAACTACAAGATTCGCCTCTGCGACGACGTGTTCGTCTACCACAAGGGCAAGGCGTCCTTCGGCGATGAGGGCCGGGCGCTGGAGAGCACCAACGGGGAGATTCTGGAGTCGAAGCACCCGGGGTACCACGCGGCCGTGCAACAGTTCTTCGCGTTCGCGCCGCTCACGGTGCTGCACGATGAGATCAAGCTCCACATGAGACGGTCGAGGAGCGGCGCGGAGAACGCCCTGCTCTTCATCGTTCACGCGTCGCCTTGGCTGGTGAACGCGGGCGGCACCGAATACCACGTGAAGGATCTCGTCCGAGCGCTCCGGCTCCCGCGCGCTCTCATTGCCTATCCGTCCGGATCGCACCTGGTCGTCGCGGAGATCTACGAAGGCGACGTGGACAACCCCACGCTCTTCCGATTCCCTCTGCGAACCCCCACCTCCCTCTTCTGCATCGCGCACGAGGAGATGAGCGGGCTTCTCAAACACTGGATCTCGCTGTTCGGGATCAGCGGGGTGCACGTCCACCACGCGCTTTTCTGGCCGCCGGGCATGGGGCACATATTGGAAGAGGCGGGAGTTCCGTACGTCTACACCGGTCACGACTACTACTGCGTGAACCCCAGCTGGAACCTCTTCGACATCGACAAGCGACAGCGCTGCGACTGCAGCGTGGAAGACTCCACCTGCGTGGGTCCGTGGATAACCTGGCTCGATCTCCAGCTGCCGTGGACCGTCGTCGACTTTCGGCAAGAGCACCGCAACGCGTTCAACACCTTGCTGGGTAAGGCGCGGGCGCTGGTGTTCCCGTCCGAGTCCGCCAAGAAGATCGTGCTGGGCCACTTCCCTGACCTCGCGCCCAAGGCTCAGGTCATTGAGCATGGACACGATGGTCGTCTCACACGGGAGCGCGCGCCTCCGGGAGCACAGTTGCGTGTCGCAGCGCTGGGCGAGATTTCACATCCGATCAAGGGAGCCAAGAATTACTTGGAGCTGGTGAAGGCCAGCGTGGGGCTGCCTATCGAGTGGCACTTCTACGGCGGCACGCAGGCCTTCGGCTTCGACGAACAATTGAAGGCCCTGCCTGCCGGACATGCGTTCAACTTCCACGGCCGCTACACGCGCGAGGACATCAGCAACCTGCTCGCTGGCGATGGCATCGACGTGTGCGTGATGCTGCCTGAGGTGGACGAGACTTTCTCGTTTGTCCTTTCCGAGGCTGCGATCGCGGGCGTTCCTTCCCTGGTGTTGGAGCGTGGCTCATTGCCCAACCGCGTGCAGCGCGACGGGCTGGGCTGGGTCGTGAAGGATGTGAGCGAGGCTATCGCCAAGCTCACATCCTTCGCGGAAGATCGCTCCAGACTGAGCGACGCAACTGCCAGCACACGCCGCTTCCGGCACCCCAGTGTGCAAGATAATGCCGAAGCGTACCGCGCGCTCTACACGAGGCTGGAGATGCTGCGAGCGCCCCCAGAAGTGCCCTTCTATTCCACCAAACACATGCATGAGCTGGTCGCGGTTCGCGAACGGCCCGTCGCGCTTCCTCACGGCGGTGGGCCAGCTGCGGCGCCACCGAAATACCAGTCCAGCCTCTGGTACCCCGCCTTCCGGCGCGTGAAGCCTCTGATCCCTGATCAGGTGCGGGAACTGGGGCGTCGCGTTCTCACACGAGGGCAGCGCAAGGTGTTTCGAATCAACAAGCTGCAGCTCAACGAGAACGCCATGCGCGACGTGGAAGTTCGTAAGCGGGGTCTGACGACTCACCTCTTCGAATCCACCTCGAGCGACCCACAGTTCGTCTTCTCAGCCACAGCGCTTGATCCGGGTCGAGTCCGGGCTGTGCGCTTTCGATTGCGCCACCACTCCTCGGGGCGACCCACCGCGCAGATCTTCTGGACCCACTCGGAGGAGGAGGGCTTCAAGGAGACGAAGTCCGCGTCGGTCTCCCTGGAGTCACCCGCAGGAACCTGGGGCGACTACGTGGTGAACCTGGACAGTCCCACGGTCTATCCGGTCTGGATGGGCAAGGGGCAGCTCTTCTACCTGCGCTTCGACCCGCTCGACGCGCCCGGAAGCTTTGAGGTGAGCGACCTGGAGTTCTTCTCGTGAGAACACCATCGCCGCTGCACTACCGAGTGGCCTTGGTCGCTTCGGGCTCGCTCACGGCGTTCTTGTTCTTTCACCTTCCGCTCTTAATGACGTTCGACGGCGCGGATTACGTTCGCCTGTCATCGGTCTTCGATCAGAACTTCCTGAAGAGTTGGGACTTCGGACGAACACCGCTCTATCCCCTTGTGTTGCGTATCTGTATCGCTTTCCTGGGACGCCTTCCGGAAGCGGCCATGCTCCCTGGCGTTCTGTATGGCTTCGGCGGAGCGTGGCTACTTGCGGCGACGTTGAAGGCCATGGGACTTCCACGCGCAGCGACGGCGGCGCTGGTCGTGCTCAGTCTTTGCCCAGTGGCTGTCGTCTATGAGCATGCTCTGCTCACAGAGATCGGCTCCTTCTTCTATCTCGCGCTTCTGATCCGCTTACTCGCTTGGCGGCCAGCGAATCGCCTTTTCCAGAGTGGCGCTCTGGCGCTCGCGTTGGCCTGCGCGTGCGCGCATCGCCCGACCGCGATGCTGCTGGTTCCACCCATCCTCCTTTTAGTGGCTGGACAACTCGTTCTCGACCGCAAACGTATCGGGGCGGTTCGTCCCTGGGGTACCACCGCCAAAGCCGTCCTTCCCGCGCTGAGCCTTCTGTTGGTTGGGCCGCTCATTGAATCTCTTGCCTGGAGATCCGTACTGCGAGCCGCTCAACGAGAGGGCATCCGACCTCGGCCGTATGACGAGCAGCAACTTCTTTATGGCCTCAGCAAACAGGCAGTATTTCCTCCTGAGGACCCGCTGGTCGCGCCGGTCCGTGAGGCGTACGAAAACGCAATCGCGGGGTCGCGCAACGGGCGCAGATTGGACGTCGGCGGTCTGACCCGTGGGCTGCACTGGCCGATCTTCATGCACGTCATCACTTTCGCGGACGAAGGGGCCCACCTATTCGGCAACACCATCGTCAAGCATCCTGGTCGCTATCTCCGAGGTGTCGGCCGCGGTCTGTTGCTCTACCTCGGGGCACGAACCATCGACTCCGAAAACAGCTACTACGTGTCCCGAATCTTCGATGGCGATCGCATTACCAAGCTCGATCTTCCTGAATCACTGCTGACGCCGGAAATGGTTGCCACCTTCGTGAGGCCTGTTCCGGATTCTAAGCTCGCCCAAGCGCTCGGACGTTTGAGAGTTCCATATCGGCTGCTGTTCGTTTTCGGTGCGATCATGACCCTCTTGGGCTTCGCTTTGGGGCTGCGGTATTTGGAAGCAGAGCTCCTCGCGATAACTGGGCTGCCGCTGGCGTGGGTGGTAGTCCATGCACTGACCTTGATGTCCAGCGACCGGCTCACGGTCCCAGCGCAACTGGTGATGTACGTCAATGTTGTTGCCGTTCCCGCGTGGTGCTTCCGCTGGTATCGCAGCAGGCCGACTGTACGCGCGCCAGCATCCGTTCGTTTGAGCGAACCGGAGCGGACCTAACAACGGCGGCGGCAAATCACGAAGCCGGCATTGCCTTCAGCGAACGACGGAGTACTTGAGGATGGCATAGAGGGCGCGCACGCCGTCCTTCCAACCGATCTTCTTCCCCTCTTCGTAGGTGCGCCCGTAGTAGCTGATGGGGACCTCGAAGACGCGGTGGTTTCCCCGGGCGACCTTCGCGGTCAGCTCTGGCTCGATGCCGAACCGGTTCTCTTCCAGCTCAATGCTCTGGATGACTTCGCGGCGGAAGGCCTTGTAGCAGGTCTCCATGTCGGTGACGTTCAAGCCGCTGGTCATGTTCGACAGCGTGGTCAACGACTTGTTCACCACCGTGTGCCAAAAGTAGAGCACGCGCCGGGGAGTTCCCACGAAGCGGCTCCCGAAGACCACGTCGGCAATGCCATCGACTATGGGCTGAATCACCCGTGGAATATCGCGCGGGTCGTATTCGAGATCCGCGTCCTGGACGATCACGATGTCGCCCGTGGTCTCGCTGAAGCCACGCCGCAGCGCCGCGCCCTTCCCCTGGTTCTTCTCCTGGTAGAAGACGCGGATCTCGTTCTTCTCGTCGAACGTGCCGGCCCGCCGGCCCTCGGCGAGCTCGCCTTCGAGGCGGCGCAGGAACTCGCGCGTCCCGTCCGACGAGCCGTC
>JBQTKE010000308.1:0-9523 GCA_052386435.1 Myxococcaceae bacterium | reverse complement strand
TACTCGCGGTCGAGCCAGATCTGTTCGAAGCGGACTTGCGGTTGGGTCTGATGCAACCGCAGTCCTTGCACGAGTGGATTGCACGCGGCGTAGGTCCGTTCATGAAAGAGCGGGATGAGCACCACATCGTCGTCGAGGATCTTCTCCGCCTTCCTATAGAGCTGGGCGCGGAGCTCGGGATCGATGGAGACCCTGGCTTCCGAGGTAAGTCTGTCGAGCTCCGCGCTCGCGTAGCCGAGCGAGAAGACGCTCTGCGCCTTCGAGTGGAGCAGGAAGTGGAGGAAGTTGTCCGGGTCGGGGAAGTCGGCGATCCACCCAGACCGAAACGCGGGGATCTTGCCTTCACGCTGCCGCTGCCAATACTCGGAAGTGCGCAGCTCCACGTAGTCGAGTGACAACAGCCCGCTCTGCAGAAGTGGCGCGAAGAGCAGCTCGTCCTCTTGCTGCGTGCCGCGACCGGGCGGGTAATAGAGCTTGAGCCGCAGCTTGGACACTCCCGCCTCGCGAAACAGTCGCTCCGCTCTGGAGAGGTCCGGCTGCGGCAACTGCAACGCCTCCGCGTAGTCGAGCAGCACGGGTGGGGTGAGTCCCTTCGCGACGGACGCGCCGGGGTGGAACTTCCCCACCATGCTCTGGATGTCCAACCCGCATCGCAGCGCTTGGCGAACGCGGCGATCATCAAACGGCCGCTCGCGCACGTTGAAGCCGAGGAAGAAGCAGGAAGGCGTGTTCCCCGCGATGATCTGCAACGTCTCTCGCGACATCGCGCCCACGTGCTCGGCGAAGAGGCCGGAGACGAGATCCACGTCTCCCGCTTTCAGTCTCTCCAACGAGTGTCCACGGTCGCGGTGGAACTTGAAGTGGAGCTGCTCGAGGAACGGAAACTCCGGGCGGAAGTAGGTCGGGTTTCGCTGCAGCACGATGGCCTGTTCGTCTACAGACACAGCTCGAAACGGACCGGTGCCAACGACGCGTCCTTGACCGTCGCGCTTGGCAATCCGCGCCGCGGGGTGGGTGAGGAGCTGGAGGAAATACGCCTTCGGCTCGGCCAGACGAATCTCGAGCGTGTGTTCGTCCACCACCTCGAAGCCGCTCACCGAGCTGGCGCGCGCACTCACGAACTTTGCGGCGCCTTCGACTTCTTTGAAGATCCACTGGTCCGGCGAGTTCACGTTGGGATCGAGCAGTCTCTCGAAGTGTTGCTTCGCGTCGTCGGCGGTGAAGCGCGAACCATCATGAAACGTGGCGCCGCGCCGCAGCTGCAGGCGGTAGCGCTTCGCGGTGGGATCCACGCTCCAGCGCTCGGCGAGCTCCGGCACGATGATTCCGTCCTCTGACTTCGCCAGCCCGCTGAAGAGGTTGCCGCCCACGTCGACCATCTGGGTGTCGAGCATGAACGCAGGATCGAGCGGCCGCGCGGGATCAAACATCTCTGACTGGTGAATTCCCACCCGCTGGGTTCCACCGCGGCGCGCGCCGGGGAGGCGGACGCGGAAGACCTCGCTCTCCAGCGCGTTCGCTTCGTGCGACAGCGACTCGACCGTGCGTGACAGTCCGTCCGCGATGCGAATCACGGTGCGCGCGTCTTCTCGCACCTGCGCGACTTCTTCTCCGATCGTCGTGTCTCCTCGGGTGAGAACGCCTTGCGCGGTCCGCAGCTCATCCAGCGCGGCAGTCAGGCGAAGCACGGCGTCAGAGAGCTCTCGACCCGTGTGCGCCTGCTCATCCGCCTTCTGCGACGCGCCGTGTGCGAGCCGCGCCATCTCTTGCGTCTGTTTCACCAACTCACGGCCGCGCTTGGCCTGACCTCCTGCCGCGAGGGTGATCTCATCCACGCGCGTGGCCAGCGCCTTGGAGGCGCTCGCGACGTGTCGTCCCTGCGCCTCCAAGCGCGCGGTCTCCGCGGTGGTCGCTTCGATCGACGCGAAGGTTCGCTCGGTGATGGTGCGGATCTCTTTCAACGCGGTGGACGCGCGGTCTCCCAGTTGCACGCCGGCGTGGGCCTGTTCTCGACCGTCTTTCACCAGAACGACGGCGTGCTCGACCTCGTCGCGCACGGCTTTGACGAGCGTCGCGATCTCGCGCGTGGATCGTCCGGTGCGCTCGGCGAGCCCGCGAATCTCATCCGCGACGACACCGAACGCTCGGCCGTTCTCTCCTGCCTGCGCGGCGATGATCGCGGCGTTCAACGCGAGCAGGTTGGTCTGATCCGTGACTTCTTGAATCACGTCGACGATGCGGCCAATCTCCATCGATCGCGTACCCAGCGAATCGACCAGCACCGCGGTTTTGCGCACGGTCTCGTCGAGTCTGTAGATGCCTTTGACGCTGTCGACCACCAACGCTTCGCCGCGTTCGGCGGTGTCGGTCACGATCCGCGCCAGCTCTCCGGTCTCATGCGCGCGGCGGCGCACTGCGTCGATGCCGCCCTCCACCGCGCCCACGAAGTTCTCCGCTTCGTTCGCGAACTTCACCAGCGCGTCGCCGGACGAGACGACGTTGGAGAGGCCGTCGCTCATCGTCTGGACCAGCTCGCTGTTCTTCTGCGCGAAGCTGTTGAGCGTCTCCAGCGTCGACGCGACCTGCTGGATGCGCTCGGTCATGTCGGAGAGCGCGGCGGTGGTTCCCTGCGCGAACGTCTCCAGTTGGGAGATGCGTTTGCCGGCGCTCTGCAGCGAGTCGCCCATGCTGTCCACGGAGCCGAGCGTTCGCTCCACGGCGGAACCTTGGCGCCGCGCGGCTTCTAAAAGGTGACGTGCCTGCTCTCCCACTTCGCGGCTGGAGCGGTGCACGTTCGCGGTCACGCGTTGCACGGAGGAGAGCGCGCGGCGAAGCGACAACGTCAGACGCCGAATGTCCTCTTCGCCTTCGAACGGGAGCATCGCGGAGACGGTGAGGTCGCCTTGCGCGAGCTTGGAGACGACTTCCCAACGCGCCCGAGCGCGACGTGCCGCCCACTGGAACCAGCTGAGGTAGCCGCCCAAGAGGAAGGTGGCGACTGAGGTCAACAGCACCGCGAGCACGCCTGCCAGCGTGGGCGGCTGTCCGGTCACCGCGAACAGCGCGGTGTTGATGAGCAGCCCCGCGAGCAGCCCACCGCCGATGCCGAAGGCGAAAAGGAATCGTCTGGAACCCATGGGCTTTCGAGGCGGCGACTCTAGGTTATTGTCCCGGCGCGTGCTGCTTCTTCCTCTCCTCTGGCTGCTCGCCGCTTCCCCGGACGACGCCGCGCAGTTCCCCCTCCCGGTCGATCCTCAGCGGGGAACGGCGTTCCGCTTTCAGCCCTCCGAGGAGACGGCGCTCTTTCTCTTCTCGATCAAAGGTGTCCCCGCGGGCACGGTTGCGCTGCGTCTGGATCGCGCGGAGGGTCGCTACACGTACCGCTCGCGTCATCTCTTCGCGCGCGCCAGCGATCGGACGTGGGTCACGCGCTCTGGCGGCTTCACGGTGGATCGCGGGCTGAAGATTCTCCACGAGACGAATTTCCCGGAGTCACTCTGGCTGTGGCGTCAACCCAAAGCCCAAGGTTGCGTCACGGTGCGGGAAGAGCTGGGGAAGCGAACGGGGCCCGCCTGCGTGACCGCGCTCTCGCAGACGGAGGTGAAAGGGACTCTCTATGGCGATCCCTTTGTCGCGACGTACGCGGAGGGTTGGCTCGCGTCGCTCGTTCTGGGTGACTCCACGTTTCGCGCGGTTCCACCACAGACGGAGCCGGAGGACACGGACGATCTCTTCGGCTCGGGTTTCCGGGTGAGAGGCAAGGGCGCGGTCCTCGCGCTGAGGCCTCCGCGCCCGGTGGAGACGCCGGAGTTGACGCGTTGGAACGAGGCCCAAGCCCGCGCGCTCTCCGAAGAGATCCACGCGGAGCTCACCGACAAACGTCCTCATGTGCAGGATCTGAAGGCGGGGAGCGCGCAAGAGGACGTGGTGGCCGGCAGCTGCCTCGCTCACGCGAAGCGCTTTGTCGCCAAGGCAGAATCTCGGGGTCACCGCGCGGCGCTGGTCCACGGGCTCTTCGTGGAAGACGGAGAGGACCGTGCCTTCCCACACGCCTGGGTGCGGGTCCGAACGGGCCTGCGCTCGACTGTGGATCTGGATCCCACTTTCGCGCGCGAGGTCACGCCCCAGACCCACCTGCCGATCTTCGCGGCGCGGCCGAACGGTGATGACAGTGCGGCTGGAAAAGTCTGGCTGGACTTACTGGCGGGACGGCGGCACCTGCTGCGACAGCACGCCCAGCCAGCCGCCAATCAGTGAACACTGCAACTCCTTAATTCTGGACATCAATTCATTGGCGACGCTCGTTAGTCGACGTTCATGTCGACGGACGCCTGCTCTCTCCATGGACGCCCTCCACAATGGTTGGGCTGTCCTTGGGGGGAGCGACCATTTGGAAGAATCTGATCCACAGCCAACCGTTCTGCTCATTCACCCTGATCCGAAGAGGCTCACGCGAATCGCGCAGGCGCTCGAAGGGGATTTTCGAACCCTCACCGCCTCGACCTCGGCGGGCGCTGTCGCGCTGATGAAGGGCAAGGCCGTGGACGTGGTGGTGGCGGACTCCAGCATGGGCGTGGGTCTGCTGGACGAGTTGGAGGTGCGCGAGCCTCAAGCGCCCCGGGTGCTGCTCTTTGGCGAGAAGGGCCTGGACGACGTCGTTGAAGCGATTGGTGACGAGCACAGCTTCGTGCCGATGCAGGAGTCCATGGACGGCACCGCGCTCACCGGCAAGCTCAAGGCGCTGGTGCAGCCGCGTCGCCACGTGCGGCTCAGCACGGACGGCCTGGTGATTCGGCTCACGCTCCCCGGTAATCGAACCTTCTCGCGCCCGCTGATGGATTTTGGCAGTGGCGGCCTGGCGTTCCGGTTGGATCGCAACGACGAAGTGGGTCAGCTCCTTCCCGGCGCGCGGCTGATGCACGTTTCGGTCTGGCGCGGCACCGAAGAGCTGCTCTCCGGCGTGCACGGGCGCGTGCGCAACCTGCGCGCGCTCCGTCCCGAAGAGGGCGGCAACGGCTACCGCGTGGGCGTGGAGCTGCTCGAAGAACCTCCCACCGAGGTCCAACACGACGAGTGGATCCGCGAGTGGCCGCCTCGACTCTCGCTGCTTCGGCGCGCGGCCAGACGGACAGGCATCGCGGTGGAGCGGGTGGACGACGACGGCGACGTCTGCGTGTTTCACGGCGCCCAGGCGGACGCGCGCAGCCGGCTCTTGGTGTTGGGCGGACCTCCCGCGCCGGAGTGGGAAGTGGGGGACGTGGTTCGTGGGACTTTCGACTTGGGTGGGCGCAGCTATTCGTTTCTCACCTCGATCGTCTCGCTGAGCGCGCAAGAGAAGCTGTCGCTGAAATTGCCGCCGGTGCTCAAGGCGGCGCCGCGCCGGCGCGCGGTGCGGCGGCACGTGATCGCGGAAGGGGAGAGGTTCGAGGTGGAGCTCACTTCTCCTTGGCAGGAGTCTGCAACGTCGCGGCGCATTTTGGATCTCTCGACGTCAGGCTGCTCCTGGATGACGGACACGCGGCGCGATGTGTTGCCGCCTGGCACTCGACTGCCGCAGCTGCGCGTGCGCTTGCCGGATGGCTCCGCGCTGGTGACGCCGGGTCGCGTCCGCTCGGTGGTGCGGCGCGGTGGGCCGGAGCGGACGATCGCGCGGTGCGGGGTGTCGTTCGAAGGCATCTCGCTGGGAGATCAGGTCCGCATCGCCGACGCGATTCTGCACACGGGCTTGCCGGGCGTAGAGGACGCGAACGGCGTCCCCTTCGCTGAGCTCTGGTCCTTCTTTCGCGAGACGGGCTTTCTCTATCCGGAGAAGTTGGAGCGGCTGCGCCCGGTCCTGCCGCAAATCGAGGCGACGCTCACCGCGCTGCTCTCCAAGCCCAACGACATCTTCAAGGCGCTGGTGTTTCGCAACACGCAGCTGCTCGGCCACCTTTCCGCGCTGCGCGCATATCCGCAGACCTGGATCGTCCAGCACCTGGCGACGCGGCACGAGGGCGCGGGGCGCTTGGCGGCGGCGCGCATGTTGAATTTGGGGATCACGGACTATTCGGAGCAGTTGCCACAGATGGAGTGGCTTCGGGTCTACTTCCGTCCCAACAACCGCTGGCCGGCGCGCGTGTTTGGTCGGTTCGCGCGGCGGGTCAATGATCCATCCGTCTGTGACCTGAGAACCTTCGCTTATCTGGTGGGATCGACCGCGCCGTCGGAGGTCTCGGCGCCCGGCATCGAGGTTCGCCGCGCCGAGCCTGTGGACGCGCGCTGGATTGAACAGCACTTCGTGGAGGTGGGAAGAACGCTGGAGGTGCGCGCGGCGGATCTCAACTTCACGGGCCTGGAGCTGAGCAAGGTGTCTCGCCGCTACGCCCAGCTGGGATTGACCCGGCGTCGGGAGGTGTGGGTCGCGCAACGAGCCGGTCGGCCGATTGCTTTCGCGCTCGTTCAGATCTCCTCTCTGGGGCTGAACTTCAGCGAGCTCACCAATGCCGTCAGTCTGCACTTCCTCGAGCGAGACGATGCCGCGGGCGCCGCTCTGCTCGAGGTGGCCAAGTCGCGCCACCGCGAGCTGGGACGCGAAGGTTGCGTGGCGCTGGGGGACGCGGCCGACGTGCCGTTGTTCACGTCGCTCGGTTGGGCTCAGACCAAGGAATACACCTGCTGGACAGGTCACCGTTCGTTGTATCGGCGTTACTACGAGTACATCCTTCGGTTGTTCGAGAGGACTCGGGTTCAGCGCTGACACGATGACCGACTACTTGATGGAAAGCGCCGACGAGGGCAGTCGCCTGGAGGCGAAGGAGAACCCTCGCGCGACTCGGCGGCAGTTGCGGCTTGCGGGGCTTCGGCGCGGGATGCGCGTTCTAGATGCGGGTGCTGGGTCCGGCGTCGTGACCCGTGCGATCGCGAAGGTGGTGGGGCCTCAAGGTCGGGTGGTGGCGCTGGAGCGTTCATCGGCACGTGCGAAGTTGGCGCTGCAGCTGTGTCGCCGTGATGGGCTCGAGAATGTTCACGTCGTGCTTGGAGATCTCCCCGCGGCGCCTGTGGCGTCGGACGGCTTTGATTTTGTCTGGTCGCGTTTTGTCTTTGAGTATCTGAACGAGCCGCTTGCTGCTCTGCGCGAGCTGCACCGGGTGGCGCGCCCGGGTGGGCGGGTGGCGGTGCTGGATCTGGATGGCAACGGTGTTTTTCACCATCCACTGCCGGCGGAGCTCGAAGCGTCCCTCTCGCGGCTTCAATCGGCGCTCAAAGGACGGCTGGATCCGTTCATCGGCCGGAAGCTGTTCTCCCTCTTTGTTTCAGCGGGATTGGAAGACATCCTCGTACATGCCTCGACACACCATCTGTTGGCTGGTGAAGCAACGGGCGCCGGGTTCGAGAATTGGCGCTACAAATTGGCGACGCTTGCACCTGTTGGAAAGGCCGCGCTCGGCGGCGCCCCCGCCTACGAAAGGTTCACGAAAGACTTCCTGGATTTTCTCAAAGACCCCAGCTCCCTGACCTACAGCGTGCTGTTCGCTGTGGTGGGTACGAAGAAGAAATGAACGAAGAGCAGCACACTGCCGCGGGTGACCGAGCGCAGCTCTCGTGCCGCCCCATGCGCTCCATGTTCAGCGCGTTCCGTCAGGGGTACGGCGAGGAGAAGCTGCGCGAGACGATCGCTCGCCTGGAGCTCCCTTCGAACATGGGGCTGGCGTCCCTGGAAGATGAGAACCATTGGATCCCGCTGGAGGTGGCGCAGCGGATTCTGGTGGCGCTGACGGAGGCGTCGGGGGATCCGAGTTTCCCGAGGCAGGCGGGGCTGCAGCTGGCGTCGCGCGACGGCCTGGGGGTGGGGTTTCATTTTCTGAAGGCGTTCGGCACGCCTAAGCTCTGCTACCGGAAGGTGCTGGAGATCTCCCCGGTCTACAACCGCGTGGGGAAGTTCACGCTCAACCGGCTGGGTCGCAACCGGCTCAATTTTTCGTACAAGTCGGCGGTGCCGGAGACGGGTCGGAATTTTTGTGAGTTCCGGATGGGGCAGTTTGAGTCGCTGCCGACCATCTGGGGGTTGCCGCCCGCGCGCGCGAAGGAGCTGACGTGTCAGAACCGGGGCGATGCTCAGTGCACCTATGAGTTCGAGTGGGTGAGCCGTCGCTTCCCGTTCATGACGGTGCTCTGCTCGCTGCTCGGCGCGCTCTTGGTTCTGGTGATGGGGCCGGGGAGCGGCGTTGTCTGGTCGAAGCAGTCGCTGGTGGCGATTGGCGCGCTCTGTGGCGCGTCGATTGGCGCGCTCTTCGGTGGGATCTTCTTGGTTCGTCAGCGTGATGTCTTGTTGAGCGAGCAGAACCGGGATCTTTTGAGATCGGTTCAGTCGCTGCACCGCTTGAACGACACGCTGGAGGCGAAGGTCGACGAGCGGACGCGCGCGCTGCAGGAGACGGGGAAGCAGCTGGAAGAGGCGCTGCTGACGCAGGTGAAGCTGGATCAGACGAAGACGCACTTCTTCACGAATTTGAACCACGACCTGCGCAGTCCGCTCACGGTGGTGATGGGCGGGCTCTCGTCGATTCTTTCGGATCAGAGCTTTGGGAAGGGGACGCGGCAGCGACACTTCTTGGAGCTGGCGTTGCGCAGCGCGGCTCGGCTGGAGGCGATGATCAACGACATGCTGGAGCTGTCGCGGATCGACGCAGGCATGGGGAAGTTGGAGCTGTCGCGCGTGGATCTTCGCGAGCAGATTCGGAATCTGGTGCAGGTGAGTGAGCCCTACGGGCATGGGCTGAAGCTGGAGCTGAGGGCGGAGGTTCCGGAGCGGCCACTTTATCTGGACGTCGACGCGGACAAGCTGGAGCGGGTGTTGATGAACCTGCTCTTCAACGCGTGCAAGTTCACGCGCCCGGGGACCGTGGTCATGGTGTCGGCGAAGGAAGAAGACGACGGGGTGGTGATGAGCGTGCGCGACGAGGGAACGGGGATTCCGAAGGATGACTGCGCGCGGATTTTTGATCGGTTCTACCGGACGGGCACCGACGAGTCGCGGCGCGCCAAGGGGACGGGGCTGGGGCTCGCGGTGGTGAAGGAGTTTGTCGAGCTGCACCGTGGTCGCGTCTGGGTGGAGAGTGAGCTTGGGGTAGGGTCGTCGTTCTTTGTTTGGATTCCCAAGGGGCTCGCCGCGGACGTGGGGCCGACGCGGATGATCCGCGCGGAGAGGACGGTGGGGACGGGCGAGCTGTTGGTACCGCGCACCACGGCGGAGATTCGGCTTCCCGCTGAAGGTGCTCCGGAGATTCTGGTGGTCGAAGACGATGAGGATGTTCGTCGGTACTTGTCCGCGGAGCTGTCTCGCGCGCATGTTCTGGTGGAGGCGACGGGCGGGGAAGAGGCGCTCAAGCTGGTATCTTCGAAGGCGCCTCAGTTGGTGCTCACGGACATCATGCTGCCGGGGATGAGTGGGCTGGAGCTGTGCCGCCGGCTTCGTGAGAACCCGCACACGGCGCATCTTCCGATTGTGCTCTTTAGCGCTCGCGGCGATGTGCAGACGCGGCTG
>JBQTKE010000307.1:0-7510 GCA_052386435.1 Myxococcaceae bacterium | reverse complement strand
GTCAACAAGCGCGTCGCGTCAGTGGCGTACGAGACGATTCAGCTCGATGACGGCTCGCTCCCGCTGCTCCGTCCGATGAGCGAGATCGCCGGCAAGATGTCGATTCAAGTCGGCGCGGCGTGCCTCGAGAAGGAGCATGGCGGCAAGGGCGTCCTCCTCGGCGGCGTTCCCGGCGTGCGGCGCGGTCGCGTCGCCATCATCGGCGGCGGTGTCGTCGGCACCAACGCGGCGAAGATGGCGGTGGGCTTGGGCGCGGAGGTCACCGTGCTCGACGTGAACCTGCAACAGCTCGCTTATCTGGACGACGTGTTCTTGGGCCGGATCACAACCCTCTACTCAGACAGCGAGAACATCGCGCGCGCGGTTCGCGAAGCGGATCTGGTGGTCGGCGGCGTGCTCATCCCCGGAGGAAAGGCGCCCAAGCTGGTGTCGAAGGAGTTGATCGCGGAGATGACCAAAGGCTCTGTTGTCGTCGACGTGGCGGTGGACCAGGGCGGCTGCATCGAGACCTGCAAGCCCACCACGCACGATCATCCGACGTACGAAGTCTCTGGCGTCGTCCACTACTGTGTGGCGAACATGCCGGGCGCGGTGCCGCAGAGCTCCACCTTCGCGCTCACCAACACCACCGCGAAGTACGCGCGGAAGATCGCGGACGTGGGGCTGGCTGCGGCGATCAAGGCGGACGCGGCGCTGGCCAAGGGGATCAACACCTACGACGGCCACGTGGTCTACGAAGCCGTCGCCCGCGACCTGGGCTACGACTACGTCCCCGTGGTCGAAGCGCTGGAGGGTCGGAAGGCCGGCCCAAAAGTCGTCCCGGGCCCCAAGGCGAAGCGCGCCGCCGGCGCCCGATAACCAAACGCTAAACGGCTGAGATTCTTGGGCCCGGACGCTTGCCGAAGGAGCAAGTGGCGCGGGCGTTCGAGCTTTCAGGGGCACGGGGAATTAAACCTCCTCTCAGCCGTAGGTGTTCCAAGCGTTGGGATTGCCGGTCATGCCCTCGTGCATACATTGACTGGCATCGGACATTTGATTCCCGTCCTTCATCGGGCGGCGAACTGAAAGGCAGCCATGCTGGACTTCCGGCAGACGAACAGGACAAAGCAGGAGTTCGAGGCGCTGGCCCTGGCCCATCTCGATCCCCTCTATTCCGCCGCCCTGCGTTTGACGAAGAACGAGCGTGACGCGGAAGACCTGGTCCAAGACACGTGCATGCGTGCCTACCGCTTCTTCGACAAGTTCGAGCGCGGGACGAACATCAAGGCGTGGCTTTTCAAGATCCTCACCAACACCTTCATCAACCGCTACCGCCGCAAGGTGAAAGAGCGGACCGTGGTCGAAGGCGCCGAGCGGGAGACCGTCCATGAGCGCTTCGTTTCGCGCGACGCCACCGACTTCGCCGCCAACCCGGAGCAGTACTTCTTCGACCGCCTGCTCTCTGATGACGTGCTGCGTTCCATTGACGCGCTGCCCATCGACTTCCGGCTGGTGGTCATCCTCGCGGACCTCCAGGAGTTCTCCTACAAGGAGATCGCCGACATCCTGGAGTGCCCCGTCGGCACCGTGATGAGCCGGCTCTTCCGAGGAAGAAAGCTCCTCCAGAAGACCCTGCGGGAATACGCTGCGGGTCAGGGCGTCCTCAAGGAGGCTGACACCTCCGCGGGCCCAACCGACCTCTCCGAATACCGTCGCAGGAAGAACGTGGGTTAGATCGCGGTTACGGGGACCGACGGAAATTGCCGAGGCGATCCTCTTGTGATTTCGATTCACCAAGACCCATGACCTGTGACGAGCTGGAGCAGTTCTTTCATCCCTACCTCGACGGTGAGTTCGACCCCGAGGCGCGCCAAGAAATGGATGCGCACCTGGCTGGCTGCGGCACCTGCGCGTCACGCCTGCACGAGGAGGCGCAGTTCGTCGCCTCGGTTCGCGCGGCGTCGGCGGCGGTCCGGCAACCTGCTCCTGAGGCGCTGAAGGCTCGACTGCGCGGCGACTTCGCCCGGGAGCGTCGCCGAGAGCTGCAGACCTCCTGGTTGAGATTGGGTGCAGCAGCCGCGGTCGCTGTCGCGGTGGGCGGTGGCGTTTGGCAGCTCAGAGGCGCCAGCGCGAAGAAGCGCTATTTGGAGGCCGCGGTTTCTCGGCACGCCAAGGGTCACCCCATGGAGATCAGCCAGCAGCCGCGTGAGAACGTGGAGGCCTGGTTCGGTGGAAAGCTGGATCACCACGTCCGCGTGCCGCAGCTCTCCAACGTGCAGCTTGCCGGAGCGCGGCTCTCCAACGTCAGCGAGAAGCCGGCCGCCTACATTCGCTACGAGCTCCCTTCTCGTACCGGCCTCGCCCCTCGCCCGGTCGGGTTATTCATCTTCGACGACGCGGAGCGTGAAGTGAGGGCGGAGCCATTGCCCCAGCTCTCTGTCACCACCAGCAACGGCTACAACGTGGCGACCTGGCGCGACGGGGAGATCGTCTACGAGTTGATCTCGGACCTGGATGAAGCGGACATCCGCCAGATGCTGACCACGCCCCACATCCCCGCCGACGTGCCGCACCGCTCCAAGTCCGTCGAGGTGCAGCCCGCGTCGTTTGAACAGTGAAGACAGGGCTGTAGCGGCTCGCAACGTTGACGCTGCGGGGGGCGGTCGATAGCCTCGAATCTTTCTTTCCCCGCGCACATGTCCAAACGAACCCTGATCGTAGAGAGCGATTCCAACCTGTCGCGAACTCTCCGCGGCGAGTTGGAAGACAAAGGTTTTCAGGTCTCCGAGACCGGCGACGGCAAGGGCTGCGTCGAGCTGATTCGGAAAGACCGACCGGAGCTGGTGCTGCTCGCGGTGGATCTCGCGAACAACCAGAACGGCTACCTCATCTGCGGCAAGCTCAAGAAGGACGACGAGCTGAAGAGCGTGCCGGTGATCATCATGGGCAACTCGGATGGGTTCGCTCAGCACAAGAAGCTGAAGACCCGCGCGGATGACTATATCGCCAAGCCGGTCGATCTCGACCTGATGGTCAACGCCGTCGGTGGCCTCATCGGAGTTCCAGAAGTGACCGAATCCGGCGTCGTCGAAGAGGACGAGTCCCTGTCACTCTCCGAGTTGGTGGAAGACCCAGAAGGCGCCGCCGGAGAAAGTCCGGCGGAAGAGATCGCCGTGGACGCTTCGACGGAAGGCACGGTCGAGGGCGATCCCGCGCTGGACCTGCTGGACGCGGCGTTCGACGACATCTCCGAGCCCACCGCCTCGGACGGCAAACCGCTCCACGCTTCCTCTGACGACGAGGAACCGGTCGAGGCGCCCCCCGACCACGGGGAAGATGAAGAGCTGGGCGAGGACGGCGAGTCCGAGGACGTGGCCTTGGATGCGCTGAGTGACTCTCCGCCGCCTCCTCCTGCTCCCGCTGCGAAACCTGCGAGCAAGCCGTTCACCGCGCGCTCCGTGCCGCCTCCGCGTGCGCTCACCCCGGCCCCCACCGCGGAGGTCACTGAGCTTCGCGAGCTGCGCGCCCGGGTTCGCGAGCTGGAAGAAGCGCTGTGGGACGCGAACCAACGCTTCTCCGACGCGCAGGATCAGAACCAGCGTCTAGAAGCCGAGCTCACCACCAAGGCCGCCGAAGCAGCGAGCGCCAAGAGCACCGGCGGCAAGAGCGAGAAGGAGTTCTTCGCGCTGCGCGAGGCCGGCAACAAGAAGGACAAAGAGATCCTCCGTCTCAAAACCGAGCTCAATGAGAAGGACCAGGAGTTGGTCGAGCTCAAAGAGCGCGAGGTTCAGTTCGAGCAACAGGCCTCCGAGCACGGCGGTGAGCTGGGCAAGCGCGATGCCCAGATCAAAACCCTCACCACCCGCACCGAGCAGCTCACCGCCGAGCGGCGCAAGATGGACCAGCAGCTCGTCGCAGCCAAGGAAGAGGCCCGCAACGCCACCGCCCGACTCACCACGTTGCAAGGCGAGATGGACGAGCTCCGGCCGCAACTGGTGGGACTTGAAGACGACTCGAACCAACTGCGGGCGCAGGTCGAGGAAGCGCAGCAGCAGCTGACGCAGGCCAAGGAAGACACTGACGCCGTTCGCGCAGAGCTCAAGGAAGCGCAGAAGGGCTTGGAGGCCGCGCGCCAAGAGTTGGAAGAGGCCAGGAACCAGCTCGAAACCCAGGCGACCACCTTCGGCGACGAGACCTCGTCGTTGCGGCAAAAGATCTCTGACATGGAAGACACCGCCGGCAAACACGAAGAGCGGGTCACCAAGCTCTACGGTCGGCTCAAGGGCGAAGAGAAGGTCCGCGAGAAGACCAAGAAAGCCCTCTCGATTGCGCTGCAGCTTCTCGAAGAACACCAGCAGCAGCCGGACGACGATTCGGCAACAGCTTAAACGGCGAGGTGCCGGCTTGGGCACGCGGCTCTTACTTGTCTTCCTTCTTGGGCGCGTTCTTCTTGTCCATGGTCTTCTTCGCCATCATTTGAATGGCGGACGGGACGTTCTTGTTGCGCGCCAAGTCTTTGATCTCCGACTCGCGCAAGGTGTTCAGGAACTTCATCGCAATCCCTGAAGGCGTCTTCGGGTTCTTCACCAGCGCCAGCTTCACTGGATAGGCCTTCGTAAACTCACGGCTCGTGTAGATGATGCGCAGCACGTCGTCGTTGATGGCTCGGTTGTTGGCGCACATCAGGACTTCGCCGTCGGTAATTCGCGGGCTGCGAATCACCGCGGTGCAGACCAGCTTGTTGGAGTCGCGGATGAGAAGGCTGCGCGCCTCCTTGTTCCCCTTGGTAGCGAGTTTGATCTTCTCCGCGATGTTCATCTTCATCACCCGCTGACTCAGGGTGAGCCGCTTCCCCTCTTCCAGGGGCGCGGCGCTCTCTTCGGCCAGCTCCGCGTATTCCTCCATGACTTGATCCGCGGTGGGGCTGGGATCGACGACGGTCTCGACCGCTTCGGGCCCGAAGAGACGAATCCGCGCCTCTTTCATCTGCGGCACGTCAACCAGCGTCACACCGCTGCGCACCGCGAAGTCGCAGACGCTGTCAATCAACGCCGGGGTGGCGCTGGGGTTGGCGCAGAGCTGCCGGATGATGTCGTCGTGGCGGAGAATGCGCAGTTGGTTCTGACCAATAATCTCCGCCGTCTTCGCCGAGCACCCCTTCGCCGCGCGGGCGATCGCCTCGTCCGGCGTGGTGGGGTTGAGGATCAACATCTCCGCGTAGGTGTCTTTCTCGAAGTGCAGATCGAGGAAGTGGCCGAGCACGGGCGCCTTGATCCCTTCATCGCGAAGCGCGGTGCTGAGGATGCGGTCCGGCAGACCACGCGATGACTTGTCCGCCGCTTCCTTGATCCCCGTCTCGGAATCGAAGGTCAGCATGTAGAGCGCGCCCACCATGTCCGAGGGCGAGAGCGGCACGAGCGTCTTCGCCGCCATCATCCGCAGCGCCGCGGGCGCCTTCGGGTCCACGTGCTTGCGCATGTTGGGCGGAAGGAATTCGGCGTTGATGGGACAGCCGGCAGGGGGCTCCGGCACTGCTCCGGTGGGGGTGGGAGGCGCGGCAGGAGGGAGGTCGCTCATGACGGGTGATTCCTTCCGTAAATGATTCGCAACCCTTCCAGGGTGAGGAACTCATCGACCTCGGTGATCGCCTTCGACTCGCCGGCGATCAGCGGCGCCAACCCGCCCGTGGCCACCACTTGCAACGGGAACCCAAGCTCGGCGCGCATCCGCTCGCAGATGCCGTCGACCAGCCCCACGTAGCCGTAGACCAGACCGGACTGCATGGAGTGGACGGTGTTCTTCCCCACCACGTGCGGAGGACGCGTGAACTCCACCCGTGGAAGCTTGGACGCGTTCTTGAAGAGCGCCTCCATCGCAATGGTAATCCCCGGGCAGATCGAGCCGCCCAGGTATTCGCCCTTCGGCGTCACCGCGTCGAACGTGGTCGCAGTGCCGAAGTCGACGACGATCAAACCCGCCTTGTGCTTCTCGTAGGCAGCCACCGCGTTCACGATCCGGTCCGCGCCCACTTCGCGCGGGTTGTCGTAAAGAATCGGCATGCCCGTCTTCACGCCGGGACCCACGAACATCGGCTTCGCCTGGAAGTAGCGCTGGCACATCTTCTCCAGATTGAACTGGAGCGGCGGCACCACGCTGGAGACGGCGATCGCGTCCACTTGATCCAGCGTCAGCTTCGACCACTCGAAGAATTGCCGAACCTGAATGCCGTATTCGTCGTAGGTGCGGTGCGCGTCGGTCTGCACGCGCCAGTGGTCCAGCAGCTTTCGGCCGTCGTAGACGCCGAGCACGGTGTTGGTGTTTCCAACGTCGATGGCGAGCAGCATGGGACCGCGAGTGTACCGCGCGCTATTCGCCCTTGCGCGACTTCGGACGAAGTTGGGTCACGTCTCCCGCGAGAATGCGGTGCAGCGTTCCGTCCGGGGCGCGCACCATCAGCGCCCCTGCCTCGTCGATGTCTTCGGCCATGCCCCGGAGCTCCAGCTTGTCCGTCTTGACCAAGACCTCATGGCCCAGCGTGGACGACATGGACTTCCAAGCCTCGCGGATGCGACCAAAACCCTCTTCCGCGTGGACCTCCAGCCACTGCTCCAGCCGAGCGAAGAGCGCCGCGGTGAAGAGCGCGCGAGGAACGCGCTCGCCGCGGGCGATCACCAGACTGGTGGCCAGCTCCGCCACGTCCGGCGGAAAGTCTTCCAATTCAGAGTTCAGGTTGACGCCCAAGCCCACGACCGCGAAGTGCACGCGCTCCACGTCCGCGGAGAGCTCGGTGAGGATGCCGGCGATCTTCTTGTCGTCCACCTGCACATCGTTCGGCCACTTGATGCGCGCCTTGGCGCCGGAATCGACCAGCGTCTGCGCCAGCGCGACAGCAGCGACCAACGTCAGCTCCGGCGCGCGTTGCGGCGGAAGGTCGGGGCGCAAGATCACCGAGCAGTAAAGATTCAAGCAGGGCGGCGAAGCCCAGGCGCGTCCGCGACGTCCCTTGCCGGAGGTTTGTTCCTCGCAGATGACTACGGCACCGTGCGGCGCTTCGTCGTTGGCGAGGCGAAACGCTTCCTCGTTCGTGGAGGCGAGCGTGTCCGAGTAGTGAATCTCCTGACCGATCTCGCTCGTCGAGAGCAGCGGCATCAGCTCCAGCTCAGTGAGACGATCCGGGATCTCCACCAAGCGGTAGCCGCGCGCAGGGACCGCGTCGATGCGGTAGCCCTTGTGCCTGAGCGATTCGACGTGCTTCCAGACAGCGGTACGGGAGAGACCAAGCTTGTCCGAGAGCGCCTCGCCCGAGGTGTAGTCATCCCCGGCCTCCGCCAAGAAGGAGAGCACGAGCCCTTCGTTGTCTTGCTCGGCGGTTTGGAGGGACACAGCATCCAACCTCGGATTCGTGAAGTGACAAGGGTAGATACAGCTTCTGACCCGGTCAACTTGACGACCCACGGACGCACAGATGCGTACAGAGCGCCGACTGTCAGCCTCCGTTCGAAGCAGACTCGATTCGGATCACTTGGGTGCG
>JBQTKE010000306.1:0-4639 GCA_052386435.1 Myxococcaceae bacterium | reverse complement strand
CCATCACGTTTGGCGGTGCGAGCGGCAACTTCGAGCTCAACGTTTACAAGCCGCTCATGATTCACAACTTCCTCCAGTCGTGCCGGCTCCTCGCAGATGGCGCGAAAGGGTTCCGAGAGCACTGCGCGGTTGGAATCGAAGCGAACACGCCACGCATTCAGGAGAACCTGCAGCGCTCGCTCATGCTCGTGACTGCGTTGAATCCGCACATCGGCTACGACAACGCCGCGAAGATCGCGAAGACCGCGCACAAGCAAGGTAAGACGCTCAAAGAGGTCGCCGTCGAGCTTGGTCTCGTCACACCCGAACAGTTCGACCAATGGGTTCGCCCGGAGAAAATGGTCGGGAATCTCTAGAACACCGATCGGTTTGAAACAGCTGAAGTCCGGGTGCGCGTCGCCTGTGCCCAACTTGTGGCCACGGAAGCCCAAAAAGAAACGCCGCGTCCCTGACGAACAACCAGAGGCGCGGCGTTCGTGCTTCACGATTGCTGATTCAAGCTCTCAGAAGAGGCTCCACAGGTACTGGTTGGTGACCTCGTGGTGGAACTGGATCTCGGACGGCTTGATCAAGCTCCCCAGCTGCTTCGGGCAACGATCCGCGGAGGCCTGCTTGAGCTCGGCGTACTTCGCCTGCACGTTCTCGCCAAGCACAGACGTGACGAACTGGCTACCCTTGAAGAGGCGAACCGCGTCCAGCACGTTGTCCGGCAAGAAACGTGTGCGCGTGCGCTTGGTCTCCGCGTCATCCTGCGACTGCGGCCCTTCGATGCCCGTCTTCATCAGCGTGAAGAAGACCATGTACGGATTGGCGTCCGGCGCGACCGAGCGGACTTCAATACGCGCGGAGCGCTCGTTGCCCAGCGGGATGCGGACCATGGCGCCGCGGTTGATCGCGCTCGCCTTGATCTGATTCGGCGCCTCGTAGTGCGGATCCAAGCGGCGGTATGCATTGACGCTCGGATTCAGCACCAGGCAGATGTCGTTCGCGCTGGTGAGGATGCGGTCGATGAAGTCCCAACCGATCTGCGCCAGGCCGTCCTGACCGTTCTTGTCGTGGAAGAGGTTCTTCCCCGCTCGGGACAGCGACATGTTGGTGTGCATGCCATTGCCGTTCACGCCGGTCACCGGCTTCGGCAAGAAGCTCGACGTCAGATCCATCTGCGCGGCGGTCTGGCGGCAGAGCAGCTTGTAGAGCTGAACCTGGTCCGCGGCGATCAACGCCTCCGCGTAGGAGAAGTTCATCTCGAACTGGCTGGGCGCCACTTCCGGGTGGTCCTTCTCATTCTGGAAGCCCATCGCGCGCTGCACTTCCGCGGCGGAGTCGATGAACCGGCGCAACGAATCGCCCGGCAGCGAGTGGTAGTAACCGCCGGTGGAGATGAACTCGAACTTCCCGGTCTCGTGGAAGTGGCGCTCCGCATCGCGGCCCTTGAAGAGGAAGCCTTCAATCTCCGTGGCCACGTGACAGACGGTCTCGTCCTTCTTGTAGAGCTGCTCCGCGAACTGCTTCAGCCGCGAACGCATGTCCGCGGTGTACGCGGTGCCGTCGCGCTCCAGCACTTCGCCGAACGTGAGCACCTTGCCCGGACCGAAAATGTCGGAGGGCAACCAGTAGAACGCGCCCCAGTCGATGTTCAGTCGCAGGTCAGATTCAGACTGCTGCGAGAAGCCGCGGATCGACGAACCGTCGAACGTGAGGTTGTCAGCGGACTTGAGGAGGAACTTCTTGTCGTAGTCCAGCATGTGCATCCGGCCTTCAAGGTCCGTGAAGCACACGGTGAGCGCTTTGATCCGCTTCTCGTCGTGGAGGTACTTCATCCGCTGCTCGCGCAGCTTGTCCGGAGAGACGCGGTTGGTGCGCTCCTCCTTCGCCTTGAGGTTCATCTCCTCGAGCTGGTCGTACGGAATCTCCAGAAAATCTCGAAGCCCCTTCGCGTCCATGTCCGCTCCTTCGAATGGGTCTCTGCCGAGGCCCGATGGCTGCACTGAGAGTCGAGCCTAAATAGTCAGGACCCAACGTTACGCGCCAGGAATATTAGCTTTGGTGTGTGCACAACAACCGTTGTGCCACGTCGCTGGATTTACAGAGAGGGAGCTACAACGCGACGCGTCCGAAATGCGCCTGCACCCTCTCCAGCACTGACCCCAGCGTCTTTTTCACACTGGGTCCTTCGATGTTCATGAAGAGGTTCTCTTCGATCGTGAGCAGCTCGTCCGCGGGCGCCTGGCGAGGCGCGCCTCCTTCTTGAGGGAAGGTCGGTTGAATTCGGAAGAACTCTTCGCGCCAGACCCGCGCTTCGAATTTTCCCTTCGGCGTGACGCGCTTGAAGATCTCAATTCGCAAAAGCCAACTCTCGTGTCCCAGCTTGAGTGGACCCAGCGCATAGGTGCCCACCAGCTGTTTCAATTCCCAACGCGGCTTGGAGTCGGCGGCCTTCGTCTTCTTGGTGGGCACGCGGCAGACGGTAGGCGAGAGGTCTGGTGCCGGCAACAACCTCGCGGTAAGAGCCTTTAGCAATGAAAGTCGCGGTGCTGACCGGTGGTGGTGATTGTCCGGGCCTCAATGCCGTCATTCGCGCGATCGTTCGACGCGCGGACCGTCACGGCTTCGAGGTGATGGGGCTGCGGGATGGGTGGAAGGGCCTCATCGAGGACAACCACTTCAAGCTCACGCGCGAGACGACTTCCGGAATTCTCCATCGCGGCGGAACGATTCTGGGTACTTCGCGCACCAACCCGTTCAAGGTCGAAAACGGGTTGGACAAAGTCATGAAGAGCGTGGAGCGCCACCAGATTGGCGCGGTCATCGCGATTGGCGGCGAAGGCACGCTCTCCGCAGCGACCAAGATGCACGAGCACGGCCTCAAGGTGGTCGGCATCCCGAAGACGATCGACAACGATCTCAACGGCACTGATTTCACGTTCGGCTTCGACACCGCGGTGATGATCGCGACGGAGGCGATTGATCGACTGCACTCCACCGCGGAAGCGCACAAGCGCGTGATCGTGTGTGAAGTGATGGGACGGCACGTGGGTTGGATCGCCACGTACGCGGGGATCGCCGGTGGCGCGGACGTGATTCTGGTTCCTGAGGTTCCGGTCGATCTCGCGAAAGTCGCGGAGCACATTCAACGCCGTCACACCTCTGGAAAAACCTTCTCCATCGTGGTCGTCGCGGAAGGGACGCGGATCAAGCTGGGCGAAGGCGGCGACAAGATCATCAGCTCCGGTGCGCTCGACGAAGCAGGTCGGCCGCGACTCGGTGGCGTCGGCGCGATTATCGGCGCAGAGGTCGAGAAGCGCACCGGCGTGGAGACCCGCGTCTCCGTGCTCGGCCACATTCAGCGTGGTGGGACGCCGACCGCGCATGACCGCGTCCTCGCCAGCCGCTTCGGCGTGCACGCGTGCGACATGGTGGCCGCGGGCGAGTTCGGAAAGATGGCCGCGCTCAAGGGCAATCACATCCTGAGCGTGCCGCTGGCGGAGGCGACGAAAGAGCTGAAGACCGTCGACAAAGAGTTCTTCGAGGTCGCTCAGGTCTTCTTCGGCTGACGCTGGACCTTAGTGCGGAAGGACCCTAAATGACCGGGACCCGTTCATCAGCGCTCAGTTTTCACCCGCGCGTGGAAAGAAAATTGGGCGACTGAGGATTGACGGAGATCTTTTGCTGGGCGGGTACGACGATGAGATCCATGTCTTCCATTGGGACGGCGCCGAGCAGAATCTCGTCACCCAAGACCAGCGCCCCGACAACGGAGTGCCTGGGAATCTGTCACCGTGTCGCGCTCACGAGATATTCCGCGCGGCTTGGTGGGTGTGGGTTGCGGTCCGGGCTCCCCTCCTTTAGGGTCCTCCGCGCTTCGCCCTCTCGGAGGCTCGTTTGACGAAGACGCTGAGCGCGCTGGTCGCCCTCTTCGCCGCAACGTCGTTGTTCGTCGCCTGCGGTCCGGGTCGCGGCTCTGTCTCTGACAAGACGCCTCTAGCCGGAGACGAGCAACAAGCCCCGACGCCTTCGTACGGCAGCACCGGTGCGAGCGTCAGTGTTCACACGCTGCTCGGCATCCCCGACGAATCGCTCGACGAGGCCCGCGCAGACGCGATCAGCATCACCCACTATCTCTCGGTCAAGCCGCAGTACGTGGTCTCGTACAACAGCGTGCGCAAGGTCCCCAACTGGGTGAGCTGGGAGCTGACGCTGGACTGGCTCGGCACCTTGCAGCGCTCGAACGATTTCCGACCGGACGACACGCTGCCGTCTTCTCTCTCGCAGGCGCAAACGTCTGACTACACCGGCAGCGGATACGACCGGGGTCACCTCTGTCCATCAGCGGATCGCGACCGCAACACCGCCGACAACAGCGCGACGTTTTATCTGACCAATATTGTTCCGCAGATCGGCAGCAGCAACCGCGGGCCGTGGGAGCGTCTCGAGGCGTACGCGCGAACCCTCGCTGGGCGCGGCGATCGACTGCTCATCACCGCTGGCGGCATTTACGGGAACGACACCATCGGGACTGGCGTTTCCGTCCCAGAGAGCACGTTCAAGATCATCGTGGTCCTTGCCCCCGATCAAGGCGCCAACAGCGTCACCGCGAAGACGCGCGTGATCGCCGTGCGTATGCCCAACCGCGAAGGAC
>JBQTKE010000305.1:0-2615 GCA_052386435.1 Myxococcaceae bacterium | reverse complement strand
CTCGCCGCGGACTTGGACCCCACCACGCTTTACGAGCTCTCCACCGAAGGGACCACGCAGAAGCTCAAAGTCGGGGAGTCCGGACGCTTCGTGTTGGCGATCAGGACCAAGCCCCAGGCCCACGTTTCGGATGAGGCGCCGCTGAAGCTGGAGCTCAAGTCCACGTCGTTCAAGATCGCGAAGGAGAAGCAGACCTACGCGGACTCGGTGACGCAGAAGGCGCCTGGCGAGGCGTACGCCCAGCCGCGCTTCGAAGCCCCGTTTATCGCCACTGCGGCGGGCAAGGGCACAGTCGAGGCGAAGCTCTCTTTCTTCGTCTGTACGGACAAGCTCTGCCTGAGGCAGCAGAAGAACCTCTCGGTCTCTTTCGAAGCTCTGTAGCTCTGCACGCGGCATCAGAAGCACCTCGCCGGTTCCCGCCAAAGCACTGGAGTTGACTCCACTGCCCTCTGTGACCGACAAGGGCGCGCATGCGGAACAGAGGATCGAAGGAACGCGCTCCCCAACGGGGCGGTCGGCGTGGTGGTGCGGAGGGACGCTTTCCCCGGAATGACCGCGGCGGTCGCGCGCAAGGCCGAGACGAGGGCGGCTCGGGACGCGGAGGCTTCGGCAGAGGCTCTGGCGCGGTGGATCGTGGTGGCTTTCGTCGTGGAGAACGCGAACAGCCTCGCAGTGACTTTAGTCGTGACTCCACCAGAGGCGGCGAGAGGGTCTACGGCGGCGCGGTCTCTCGAGTCGAAGATCGTGGGTTCGGTCGAGGTGGAGCGAGTTCCTACGAGGGCACGCAGGGACGCGGCGCGCGCCGACAAGGCGCGGAAGGTCGCGGCAACGCGGGTCGTCAGGGAGCCGACGAAGGTCGCGGCGAGAGCCGTCCGGTTGCGACGCAAGTCCCCGGTGGCCGGCACATCTACGGCATGAACCCGGTGCTCGAAGCGCTGCGCGCGCGTCCGGATGAGATGGAGCGGCTCTATCTGGTGGACGGCGCAGTTCAGCCCAAGATGGCGGCCGAGCTGCTCTCCCGCGCGAAAGACGCTCGGATCCGGGTAGAGAAGGTGCCTCGCGAACGGCTGGGCGCGATCGCGCAGGGCGGGGTTCACCAAGGCGTCGCGGCGGAAATGCGCGAGTACGAGTACGCCGGCCTGACCGACCTTCTCAGGGAGGCGGAGAAGGCGGAGGCGCCGGCGCTGATCGTGGTCTTGGACGGGGTGCAGGACCCGCACAACCTCGGCGCGATCATCCGCTCAGCGCACGCTTTGGGCGCCCATGGCGTCGTGATCCCCAAGGACCGTGCGGCCGGCGTCACCGGCCTCGTCGCCAAGGCCTCGGCCGGCGCGGTTGAGCACTGCCGCGTCGCCCGCGTCACCAACATCTCCCGCGCTCTGGAAGAGCTGAAGGCGGCGGGGATGTGGGTTGTCGCCGCGGACGTCAGCGGTGACCAGCCGCTCGATGGGGCGAAGCTAAATGGTCCGTTGGCCCTGGTTATCGGCGCGGAAGGCGAAGGCGTTCGCGAAGGGGTGCTCAACCACTGTGACTTCCGGTTGAAGATCCCGCTCGCAGGAAACGTGTCGTCGCTCAACGCGTCCGTCTCGGCCGGCATCCTCCTCTACGAGGTCGCTCGCCAGCGTCGCGGGTCGTGATTTCGTCTCTGTCAGCCCAACTCTCTCTCCAACGTCAATACCTTCCGCTTGACTTGGGGTTGCACCGTCACCTAAAAGAGCGCGCCTTTCGCTCGGTCAGGGGCTCCTTTTGCCTGAGATTTCCCGAGCTTTGGGCGAGTTGAACGCGAGCGGGCGGTCGCCGGTGTAGCTCAGTTGGTAGAGCACTCGCCTTGTAAGCGAAAGGTCGCGGGTTCAAATCCCGCCGCCGGCCAATCCGAAGCGAGGCGGCGGTCAGTAGAAGTTGGTTCGGAGAGATTTTTTGAAGGCGCGGAGGGGTACCCAAGTGGCCAAAGGGAGCAGACTGTAAATCTGCCGGTTCACGCCTTCGGTGGTTCGAATCCACCCCCCTCCACCAAAAACAACGAGTAAGGAGCAGAAGCGTTAAGCGGGAATAGCTCAGTTGGTAGAGCGTCAGCCTTCCAAGCTGAATGTCGTGGGTTCGAGTCCCATTTCCCGCTCCAGGCGAAGTCAGCAGCAGAAAAACACAAGCCCTGATAGCTCAGTTGGCAGAGCGCATCCTTGGTAAGGATGAGGTCTCCAGTTCAATCCTGGATCAGGGCTCCATTTGAAGGAGCACCATGAGCAAGGAAAAGTTCGAGAGAAACAAGCCGCACGTAAACATCGGAACGATTGGTCACGTTGACCACGGGAAGACCACGCTGACCGCGGCCATCACGAAGGTGTTGGCGAAGGCGGGCGGGGCGACGTTCCTGGCGTACGACCAGATTGACAAGGCGCCGGAAGAGCGCGAGCGCGGCATCACGATTTCGACGGCGCACGTGGAGTACCAGACGAAGAATCGTCACTACGCGCACGTCGACTGTCCGGGACACGCGGACTACGTGAAGAACATGATTACCGGAGCTGCGCAGATGGACGGCGCGATTCTGGTGGTCAGCGCGGCGGACGGCCCGATGCCGCAGACCCGTGAGCACATCCTGCTCGCGCGTCAGGTCG
>JBQTKE010000304.1:0-20061 GCA_052386435.1 Myxococcaceae bacterium | reverse complement strand
GGGTAGGGCCACGGTGGGTAGCCCGTGTTCGATAGAGTCCCCATGGTCCCCATGCTCGGCAGAACGACGTTGGAAGGGGCGGTGTTCGGGTAGCCAAAATTCTGCAGAGCCGGGTTCGTCAGCTGCTGCTGCCCCTGCTGCAGGCGCGCGATCTCGTTCATGAGCACCGAGAGCATTCGGTCCTGCCGCGAATCCGCGGGATCGTACGTACCCATGCCCTGCATAGGATCGCCGTAGTACGAACGCATCATGTTGCTGGCGGCGGCAATGCGCGGGTCGATCACCGCCTGCCCGGTGCTCGGATCGACTTGGGTCGCCTGAGACGCGCTGTTGAGCGCGGCGGTGATGGAGTCCATGTTGCTAAAATCCACCGGGACGCCCATGGCCATGCTGGTGACGCCCTGACCCAAGCGCTTGAGCAGTTGGTCACGCGCGGCGCTCTTCTCTTCGTCTGTGGAGTCTTGGCCGAGGAGGACCTGAATCAGAGGTACGAGCGGCGCGACCAACAACGCGGTGGGGCCAACCAACTTGAGCCCGACGCGGGTTTGATAAGAGAAATTGTGCTCCGCCGCCTTGAGGAGGTGTTCCTTGAGCAACCCAACGTCGCAGTCGTAGCGCCGGGCCAAGATCTCCGCCTGAAATTCGGCCTCCGCCTGCGTTTTGAGAAGTCCTTCTTTCTCATCGTCAGGAAGGCTCTTGAGTCGGTTCAGGGCTTTCTGGCTGGCCTTCTCTGGCGCCGCGAGTCGAACCTTTGCCTCGGCGAACCTGAGCCTCCAGAAGGGGATCCCGTTCGCGCAGATGGCTTTTGTGTTCATCATTTGGGTATCCACCGGCGGCGCTGTGGGGTTGCGTCCGCCCCGGGCACTGTCACCTTCGCGATTCGCGCGAGGGATCTATTCGGCCTCGCTGACTTCCCAGCCGAGGTTGCCGGCGCCCACGCCACCTGGGGCCTGAGGAGCAGACGCGGCCTCGGCAGCAGGTATCGCGTTCGCAGGTTCGCCTTCGACCATGTCGTCCACCACCAGCGCCGTCCCCACGGCGGCCGCGCCCGCGCCGCCCGCGATCGTGACGGGGACTCCGTACTTCTGCAGGTTACTCTTCTCAGGAGGGGGAAGGCCTTTCAGCTCGGGGTCGTAGCGGCGGACGTCTTTGATCGCTGGCTCGAGGGCCGCAGCCATCGCGTCCGTGGCGGCCTTCGCGCTGGCCGCATGCTGCACCGGATCAATGCCTGCGCGACGAAGCGCGCCGTTGGTTAATACTGCGTCCTGTATTTGTTCGGACACCTTTGCATGGTTCTCAGCCGTGCTGTCTGCGGCCAGAACGAGCTTTTCAGCACGTGCCTTAACCTTCGCCACAGACTCTCCTGCTGGCCCCTCGCTCATCGCTCGAGCCGCGAACTTCTGCGCGCTGGTAGGCTCCAGCATGTTTTTGCCGTCGGCCGACACCATCAGGTCGTCAACCGCGTGCCCCGGCATCTGCTCGGGTGAAACCCTCTGGAGGCTGTCGCGGGAATAGAAAGCGTAATCGCCTTTGTGAGTGGCCTGGACGATCTTCCTCGCCTCAGCGGCGATCTGGGTCGCGGGAACCTTAAACACGGGCGGCTTGATCAAAGGATTCACCATACGGAACTCTCTTTTCAGTCGTTTACGGCTTACTGCATCATCGGGAGGACACCCTCCGAAGTTGCGCGCAACTTCTTGACCGGCTAGGGAAGCATTTACCTTCCGACTGAGGTCTTGTTCCGTGCTTCGAACTTGGCTCGCCGCGTCGCTCGTGCTTCTCATTGCTTGCAATCCTCCTTCGCCCAGACCGGATGGCGGAACGCTCGGCGCTGACGGCGGACCCGTGGAAGGGCCAACAACGGGCGCGAACGGGACGACCCTAGATGGAGGAACCCCGACGACATCTTCCTTCGACTACGGCGTGGAGCCCGCGGGAATGGAGGCGCTCAGCGCGTTCACGCGGCTGCCGTACTTGAAGCACGGCGTCCAAGCGCTGAGCCACTCGAGCATGGATCCCTTGGGCGGCAACGTGGATCGCAACGTGGTCCTCTACGACCTCCCTTCGCCCACTGTTCCGGGCGAGCAGGTCATCTTCGACGCGCAGGGGCCGGGCGTCATCTACCGCTTCTGGAGCACGCGCGGCACGGACAACCGCGACGGCGATTACCGCTTCTATTTCGACGGCGAAAAGACGCCGCGGATCACGGTGAACCGAGAGCTGTTCTGGGGTGGCACCAACGCGCCCTTCACCGCGCCGTTCACCCTCACCCGTCAGCAGTCCAGCGGCGGCCACATCACCTACTTCCCGATTGGCTTCGCGAAGTCGTTGATCATCACGGAGACAGGGCAGCGGGATCCTGACTACTTCAACTTCCACTACGCGCTGTATTCCAACGGCGCCAAGGTGGAGACGTACACGGGACGCGAAGACGGCTCACTGGTGCGCTCGGCGTGGTCGGCGCCAGGCAGCAACCCCAACGGCTCGCACGCGTCTGACGAACGGATCACCGGGCAACTGGACGTGCAGCCGGGCACGTCGGTGACGCTGGCGGAAGTGACAGGGCCGCGCCAACTCACCGAGCTTCGCTTCAACGCCCACGCGACCGACGAGGGTCGTGCTTTCACCGGCGGCTCGCGCTTTCGCGTGAAGATCGACGCGGCGAACTCTGGCGTCACGTTGATTCGTCGCTTCGACTACGGCATCGCGGATCAGCGCGCCAACGTGTTGGTGGACGGTCAGACCGTGGGAGTCTGGGCCACGCCGGGCGTGAGCGGAGAGCCGCGTTGGCGCAACAGCACGTTCGATATTCCGGCGCAGTTCACCTCGGGGAAGACGTCCATTGAAGTCACCATTCAGTTCGTCAGCTCCGCCGCGGATTGGAACGAGTTCTATTACTGGGTGAATTCGAAGACGCCGAACGGCGTGAAGCAGACGGACACTCTGGACGTGGCGAACACTGCGTCCGAGCAGGCCCACCAATACGAGATCGCAAGTCTCACCTTCACGGGTTCACGCAGCTACCTCTACCCGGGCATTCACCGAGCGCGGTTGCAGATCTTCTGGGACGGTGAGCCGCTGCCCGCGGTGGACGCTCCCGCGGCGGAGTTCTTTGGTACCACGGCAGCTCGCAACGCCCTCGTCCGCGCGCTTCCGCTGGGCAGCAACGGCGCGAACAACGTGGGCGGCGACTTCTACTGCTTCTTTCCCATGCCTTTTGGGAAGTCCGCGAAAATCGTGCTCACCAATCCCGCCGGAGCGCCCGTCGCCCAGGGCAACTTCTCCATCACGCATCGGCCCTTCGCGGATGATCTGCGCAAGGTGGGCTACTTCCGAGCGGAGTACCGCAATGTCCCAAGGACCCTGACCGGTAAGGACTACGTATTCCTCGACGTGAAGGGGAGCGGTCACTTCGTGGGCGTGAACATGGTGCTTCCCAGCCGCAGCGACACGCTGGAAGGTGACGAGCGCTTCTTCGTGGATGGTTCGCGCACGCCGGCGATTCATGGCACGGGCACTGAGGACTACTTCAACGGCGGTTGGTATTTTGATGCGGGCGCGTTCTCCCTGCCTACCCACGGGGTCCCCTGGCTGCCCGCCGAATGTCGTACGCCCTGCGGTCCTGCGTTCAGCGCGTATCGTTTTCACCTCGCGGACGCGGTGCCGTTCAGCGCATCGCTGCGCGCGTCCATCGAACATGGAGCGATCAACGACAACACGGAGCCGTACTCGAGCGTGGCGTATTTCTATCTGAACCCCACAGTGCACTTGTTGAAGACGGACAAGTTGGACGTGGGCGACAACACCAGTGAGCTCGCGCACAGTTATCTGGCGGAAACGGTTCGCGCGACGGCGTCACTCAACGCGCGCTTCGTAGGTGACAACCCGGAGATGACGTCGCGGCTGTCGCGCACTGTGTCAGGCTCCGTCACTTTCACGATTGAGACGCAGAAAACAAATCAAGGGCTCGTGCTGCGCCGGCTCTTCGACTCCGCCGACTTGGGCCAAACCGCGGAGGTTCACATCGACGGCGCTCTGGTTGGGGTGTGGCGCACGCCGCTCAAAGACATCACCGCGCGCTGGAGGGAAGAGGACTTCGCGATTCCGAAGTCTTTCACCCAGGGGAAGTCCAAGCTGATGGTGAAGCTGGTGATCAAGAGCCCCGTCTGGAACGAGGCCACGTACGAAGTCTTCGCGCGGATGCCCGCAACGAAGTAGCGCACGCTCTGGGCGACGACCTTCCAGGCGCCAGCCGAACCGGGCTGTTTATAGGCGAAGAACGCCTCGTGGATCTGTCGCTGCCCTAGGAAGTCGTGGTGTTGGGGGGGGCGGCGCCCTCGCGCTTACGACCTCTTCCTCCGCGACGCCGCGGGCGCCTTCTCTTCTCCGTCGGCGCGGCGGCGCCCTCAACAGGCGTGGCCTCGGGGACCTCTGCGCCCGCGAGTCGAACGTCTCCACGCGGCGAGACCTGCAGCTCCTTCACGGATCGCAACCGAGTGACGAGTCGAGGAGATCCCGGCGGTCGTTCAAACCCGAGCGCCTTCAAGCGATTCGCGACCGAGTTCAGCGTGACCATGCCTTGAGCCGAACTCTGCAGCAGCTCGCGCACGACTTGGAGCAGATCTTCAGTGGGCGCGCTCTGCGGTGCTCCACCCTCGGGCGGGGCGACGGGCGTGGATTCCAGCTCAAGGTCACGCGGGGTGGGCGTCAGGGCCTCACCATTCGAAGACGCCGGTATCCCCGGCGAAGAGCGCGCGTGTGCAGTGTGGCCGCTCGCTCTGGGCGCGGCGGCAGACTGTCCGGCCGAGCTGCTCCCACGTCCTCTCCCGCGTCCACCGCGACGACGTCTTCCTGAAGCTGAAGCTGAACTCGACGCGGCCGCCGGGGCGCTCGCCGCGGAGGATCGAGCGCTCGCCTCTGCTTTACGGAAGCTGTGCCGGTGGTAGTCCACGCCCAACGTCGCCGCGACATCGCCCACGGCGTCAAACGCGCGGTCGTCGGAGACAATGTCCAAGCGATCTCCCGGCCGCGCCGCCGCGAGCCACACGCCCGCTGCCACGGCAATGCGCAAGTCGCTCCAGTCGCGCACGCCCGTCGCCGGCGCCGAGTGCATGAGCTGCGCGCCCTTGGCCGCCAGCAGCCGCGCCGTCTCGTTCCCAATCACCCGCCAGTTGCCGGACGCGACAAGGTCCACGTTGGACACCAGGCGATCAATCGCCAGCATCTCGAAGGCCTGGGTGATGCGCTGCGGACGGCTGGTGTTCTCGACATCAATAAAGATCGCGCGGCGGTGAAGAGGCCGGGGCGGCGGAGGAGAGGGGAGTGGAGTGCGACGGGCGAAGGCGATCTCCGGTGCCTTGAAAGCGTCTTCCAGACCACTCTCATCGAAGGGCTCCAACGCGCCGGGGGCCGGGAGCGCAATCGGTTCCTCGACGGCCGCGGGCGCGGCTTTGGCGCGCGTGCTCTTCTTCGCAGGGGCTTTCTTCGGCTTTTTCTTGGCGGTCACGGGCGGACCATCGCAGATGCGACGGACAAAGTCCGGCGCTTGCGCAGCGGGTTACTAGGTAGCACGGCACGATTAGAGGCTTTGCCGAGGACGGCACCACGCAGCTGGAAGGCAAGGACGCGGTGGATGCGTTCTGGTCCACCAAGGCCGACGTCGTCGTCGCAGGAGCGCGCGAGAACCAGCTGACCAAGGCGCGGTCCGAGGCGGCCTTGAACTCTAGCACCTACTACGGTGGGAAGAAGATCCTCGTCGAGATCGCCAACAACCCGGCAACCGCGGACGCGAAGCCGCTGTGGGACGAACAAGCGGTCGTGGCTCCGGACTTCCTGGCGAACGGTCTGGGCAGCGCGGTGTCGAACGCGGAAGTGCGGCAGAACCTGCGCGGCGTCGCCTTCTCCGAAGCAGAAGTCGCAGAGCTGATTCACGATCTGGGTGGCAAGGCGACGGAGAACCTCATCGCGGTCTCCGAGCAGTACGGTATTCCGCTTCGTCAGGCCGGCGACGTGTATGCGTTGCGCAAGCTCTTGGAGTTGCACGGCGTGAACCCGGACGATGCCAGGGGTGATTGGTTCTGAATTGTGACGGCGGCTGGTGCCCCTCTGGGCATCGCCGCTCTCGCTTCCGCCGCCGTTTTGGGCGCGGGCATTACCTTGCTCGCGAACGATCAGGAGTAACGACCGTTCCAGAAGTCTCGAGGAGGTGCTGCGAACGGTTGGCTCGGCCAAGTTCCGTTCTCAGGGCCGGCGAGGTGTCTCAACCTCACATCGAGATGGATCCCTTGCGGAAGTCACTGCGCGCGAGGTGCACATTGATGCATACCGGCTTTCCCTCGCGGGCGATCCGCTTTGCTTCATCAATCGTCGCGTCGATCTTCGCCGGGTCGGTGAGCACCAGCCCGACGCCGCCGTAGCCTTCCGCGACCTTGTGGTAGTCGCTGCGCCGCAGGACCGTGGCCACATCGTCTCCAAAAATCTCCACCTGCTCGCGAGCGATCTGCGCCCAGGCGCCGTCATTTCCAATGACAGCAATGGGGGCGAGTCCGTGCCGAACGAACGTGTCGAACTCGGAGAGTGAGTACGCGCTGGAGCCATCGCCGTAGATCAACCAGACCTCGCGCTTGGGATTGACCAGCGCCGCGCCTGCGGCGAACCCGCCCCCCACGCCGAGCGTCCCGAATACTCCAGGATCCAACCAAGACAACGGAGCCCGCGGCCGCAGCACGTAGGCGCCAGTCGCGACGAAATCTCCACCGTCGACGACGAGCACCGCGTCCTTCTCCAGCTTCTCTTCCAGCCGCAGGAAGAAGGCGATGGGGTTCACCAGGTCGCCCTTCTCGGTGGACTGTTTGAGGATCTCCGCGTCACGCGCGGCTTCGCGTGCCTTCAGTTGATCAATCCACGGCCCCCACTCGCCTGGGTTCACTTTCTCCGCGAGCCTGTTGAGGAGCTCACCCGGGTGCATGCGCACGGCGATCTCCGGCCGCCGGTTCTTGCGCAGCTCCACCGCGCTCAAGTTCGCGGCGACGAGCGTGGCCTTGCGTCCAATGCTCCGCCCATAACCCAGACGGAAATCGAACGGAAACCCGGCGACAATGACCAGGTCCGCTTCCTTCAGCGCCTTTCCGCGCGCGTGACGGAATTGCACCGGGTGATGACGCCCGAGAAGCCCTCGAGCGGATCCACCCAGATAAACCGGGATGCCCAGCTTCGAGACCGACGCCGCGAGCACCTCCGGGGTCCGTGAGTTCACCAGCGCTTGACTTCCCACCACCAGCACGGGGCGCTTGGCTTGGCGAACCTGTTCAACGACGTCGTTGATCTGTCGATCCGTGTCGCGCGGCGGCAATGGCAGGTGCGCGGCCAGCTCGTTCAGCGGTGGCACATGCAACGGCTGCGCGGGCAGATCGACCGGGAACGCCGGGGCTTTGAACTGCCGCATCAAGTGCGCTTCCAAATAGGTCCGCATCACCTTCGCGCCGAACGTGTTCACGTCCTTCACGCCGCTCTCTTTGATGTACCACTCGCGCACCATCTGCTCGTCGTAGAGCAGGTCGATGGGGAGCTCGACGAAGACCGGCCCAGGCACTCCCGAGCGGGCCTCTTCGAACGCGCGTTCCATTGTCCTCGGAAGCTGCGCGCGCGTGCTCACGCTGGTGGCCCACTTGGTGAGCGGCCGCATCAGTGAGAGTTGATCAATGTCTTGCAACGCGCCGCGGCCCTTGAGAATCGTCGCCGCCGCACCGCCGAGGAGAATCACCGGCGACTGCGCCATCTGCGCGTTCTTGATCGCCGTCAGCGTGTTGGTCACTCCGGGCCCCGCGGTCACTGCCGCCACGCCCGGGATTCCTGTCATCCGCGCCACCGCGTCCGCCGCGAACACGGCGTTCTTCTCGTCGCGCACGTCCACCACGCGGATGTTCCGTTTGCGCGACTCAATCAGGATGGGGGAGATGTGCCCGCCGCACAGGGTGAACAGGAACTGCACCCCGTTGCGCGCCAAGACCTCCGCAACGACGGCTCCACCGCTTTGGTTGTCAGTCACCAGGGGCTCTCCTCCTAAAAGGCGCGCAACCTACCTTTAGGACGGGCGTTTGTGCGAACCAAAGGTCACCGGTCGAAGACCAGGAGGTCGGGTGCTCCTCGGCGGTAGAGCAGTGTTCCCGCTGACTGTTTCATGGCGCGCAGTGTACCGTCGCGTTCAAGTATCCTCGTGGCTTCGCGTTGGCGTTTCTCTGCTTCGGGCTGTAGTGCGCGCACCACCCGGCCACGCCGGTTTCCGTGCACGGCGAGGCGGACGTGGTGGTGGTGGGCGGGGGGCTCGCCGGACTGGTCACCGCGTATGAGTTGGAGAAGCAGGGCTTTCGCGTTCAGCTCCTCGAGAGCAGCGAGCGCTTCGGTGGCCGGGTCGCGACGGCGAGCTACGGGCCGGGGCTGCGCGCCGAGTACGGGATGCAGGAGATCTGGTCGAAGAACCCGCTGGCGGAGATTGCGAAGGAGCTCGGCCTGGAGCTGCGCGGCGAGGTGGCGTTCTCCAGTGTGCTCCTCGACGGCAAGGTCCACGCGTTCACGCAGGACACCGCGGACGCGTATTTCAAAGCGCTCTTCACGCCCGAGGAGTACCGCGCGCAACAGACTTGGCTGCGCAAGGCGGAGGGGCTGTGGAAGAAGCGCGAGTCGCTGACGAACCTGCAGGACATCTCCTTCGACACGTGGCTCAAAGAGGAGAAGCTTCCGTCTCGAGTGGCTGAGTGGATTCGGCTGACCATCGAATGTGAGCTCGGCGCGGACGCGGAGAGCTTCAGCGCGCTCTCTGCGCTGGATGAGTTTCGCGTTTTCCTCTTCGGCGGCGAGAAGGCGCTGCATGTGGAAGGTGGGAACGCACGGTTGACCAACGCGATCGCGGATCATTTGCGAGGCCCGAAGCAGTTGGGAGCAAAGGTGACGCGGGTGGTTCACGCGGCGGACAAGTCGACGGTGAGCTACCTGCAGCACAACGAGCTGCGCACCGTCGAGGCCAAGCGCGTCGTGGTCGCGGTGCCCTGGATGCAGCTGCATTTGATCCAGCTGGATCCGCCGCTCTCCGCCGAGCGCTGGGACGCGCTGCTCACTCTCGGGCGCGGTCAGTACACGGTGGTGCATCTGATCATCGACAAGGGCGCGGACAAACTTTGGGGCTCGGTGTCCCCGTTCCCCGTGCTGACGCGCGGACCCCTTGGCGTCATCTATGGGATCACCGAGCCGAGTCCCGCGGATCAGCCGAACGAGGTCTTTTCTTTGCTGATCCACGGAAACGCGGCGCGCGAGTTCCACATGGCTCCGCACGAATCGCAGCGGCGGAAGGTAGTGACCGAGTTGGAGAAGCTCTGGCCCGGCTTTAGCGCGCACGTTCAGAACGCCTTCATCTATCCGTACCACCCCGCCGCGATCCCGTTTTGGCCGCCGGGCCGTTCACCGTTCGATGAACGAGCAAAGCTGCTCCTCACTCCAGCGGAGGGGCTCTATCTCGCCGGAGACTATTTGGTCAGCAGCCACTCGGAAGGTGCAGTGGTCGCGGCGAAGAGGCAGGCCGAGGCGATCGCACGGGAGTTAAGGGGCGGCGGAGGCTGAAGGGGAGGAAGGAGGATGAAGCGCCAGCCGACCTTCGAACAGCTCGTCCACGCCGGGGTCTCGAGAGAGCTCCAAATACGACGGGTTCTCCAAGTCCGCGCGCAAGCTGTCGAGCCTTCGCCGCTGCGTTCCAGTGAGCGGCTTGTCGCTGAACAGGCCTGCCTTCTCGCACGAGGCGACGGCGTCCTCGTAGGTGATCCACCCATCGGTGGTGCGCAGCGCTTGGAACGGACTCGCTCGCCACAGTGCGCTCGACCACGCTTGGGGGAAGGTCCGTCCTGCTCCCGCGACAGGCAAGCCCTGAGTTGACGCGAGCACGGCATTCGCCTGATTCAGCACCGCGCGCAGCGACTGCATGTTCACCGAGCCCAGCTCGGTCGCCTCCTTCACCTTGCGCAACGCATTCGCGGTCTGCAGTCGGAACCCGTCGCGGGTGAGCACCAACTTCTCACTGGGACGAGTGGTCGCGAGCGGGATCAACGGGGGCAGCACGGTGTCGTGCTGTTCTGGTGTCTGTCTCAGCAAGTCGCGCAGCGCGTTCACGGTGAGGTCCGCGTCTTCGAGGACGGGCAGGGTGCTCAGAAGCAACCGCGCGTCTTCGACGTTGTTGCGCGCCCGCACCCCCTTCGCCGCTGCCGCGTCCGCGCGCGCCCTTCGCAAGTCCTCCCGCACGGAGGCCACGGTTTGCTGGGCAGAGGGGTTCACCTTGAGCCGCAGCGTGTCCAGCGAGGAGGCCAGGGCGCGCAGCGCTGTATCGGCCTCGCGCCCCCCTCCCGCCGCGCCGCGCAGAAGGGTGCGCCCGTAGAAGGCGGCGTCGATCAGCGCGCGTACCTCGGGTTCAGCTCCGTCCAACAGTCTGGCGGACTCTTCCACGCGTTCCAGATGTCGGGCGCCAGCGGCGAGCGCGGTGGATCTGCCCGGCACGCTCTGGCGCGTGCTCAGCGCGTCGTCGATGCGTGCGCGCGCTTGAAGCAGCGAATCCAAAATCTCCGCGCGCTGGGCATCGAGCCGCGGTTGAGGGGTCGGGGAGCGCGCGCGTCCGAGACGGAAGGGCAGCGGGCTACGGGTTTCCTGGGGCGCCGCGCTCTCACTGGTTTTGCGCGCGGCTTGATGAAGGCGCAAACGTTCCTGAGCGTTCTCCACGACCGCCAGCGCTTCGCCCAAGGCCAGAGGTGCTTCGACCTTCGACTCGTGAAGGCCGTTGGCGAGAGACTCCAAAACGCCCGTCAGATTTCCTCGCGTGGCCACGCCCGTCTCGCGTTCGAGCTCTCCAAGCGCTGCGCGCAGAGCTCCCGCGCCGAAGGCCCAGTGGTAGGTCATGGCTTCAGGCTGATCCGCTGCCGATTTCCAGAGCGCGGTGCGGAGGTGATCATGCGCGCGCTGGAGAAGGCTCTCCAACACGGTGTCCTCGCGCGGGGGAGGCGCGTGCTTGGCGAGCTCTCGCTCCAGCTTCGCGACGGACAGCCCGGGCAAATCCTGCGCGCCTCGGACGAGCAGATCGCGATCCGCCAAGTGCAACACCAGACCTTCACGCGCCAGCTCCAACGCGGGGCGCCGCAGCCGCACGTAGCCGTTGCTCGGATTGCCTTTGCGATCCAGC
Source organism: Myxococcaceae bacterium (assembly GCA_052386435.1). Lineage (GTDB taxonomy): Bacteria > Myxococcota > Myxococcia > Myxococcales > Myxococcaceae > JBQTKE01. Next base: position 8,849 of record JBQTKE010000304.1, on the reverse strand, counting down.
TGCACCCGCGCCTTCGCGAAGGTGGGCTTGGGCGCTTCGCTCAGCGTGGAGAACGTTCGCGCCGCCCGCGCCTCGATTCCCGGCAGCTCTTGTTTGAGCGCCCAGGCGGGATCGCGCGCGGTGCTGTGCCCGGTGTCATAGGCCGTTGCCTGCAACGGCGCGCCTCGCAGCTGCACCGCGTGAGACCAGAGCCTTCCTGCCAGTTGTGCCAGCTCCACGCGGTCAGCCATCCCTCCGTTGGCGAGCGCTCCGTCCAGGCGAGGCCACGCGTATTCGAAGAAAGGAAAGAGTCCTTGTTCGACCTGAACCGCGATCTGCTCGGGGGCGAAAGAATTGCGCGCCTGATCCAGCAGCTCGCGCGCGGCGGAGGTCAATCCCAACGAGACGTAGCCCGGCTCCACGCTGAGCGCTCGCTGCAACAACGCCGAGCAGGTGGCGAGGAGTTGGGCAGGCAGCTCGTGCGGGTGCGACTGCTCGAAGCCCAGCAGCGTTCGCTCCGCCGCGGCGAGCTCTCGCCCCAGCGCTACCGCGGCGGAAGCTTGCTTGGCGTCGAGGGTCTTCGTCGCGGCGGAATTGCCCTTCGGCTCCAGTGCGATCAACGCCGACTCGGCATTCTGTCGGGCGGATTGAGCGGCCTCGATCGTTCGTCTCCCGAGCTCGAGTGCGCTCGGAGCGCGCGTGGACGAATTGCCGGCGTCGAGCTGGGCGGAATCGAGTCGCGCTGGCGCGTTGCCAGCAGTGCCGGGAGGCAGCGCTTCCTCCGCGCCCAGCCGGGGGAGCGCCTCCCCGGCGCCTAAAGGCCTGGCGTGAAAAGGGAAAATTCTGAGCGCCATGGCGATAAGGGGTTATCGCCCGCTCGCGAAGGTGCGTTGCCAGGCTGGGCTGGCAAGCGGAGTTACAGGGAGTTAACGCGCTTCGGGGAAGATGACGGCCTTCTTGGTCTCCGCGCCCTGCGCCACTCGGATGGTCAACTTTTGTGAGAGCGCCAAGTCCTCGTTGCGCAGCAGCAGGGTGTGTTTGCCAGCAGGGACCTTGAGTCTGCTCAAGGGCGTGCTCCCCACCTTCTGGCCGTCGATGAAGACGTCGCACCAGGGATCACTCCGCACGGTGAGGAAGCCATCGCCGAGCTCCTTCTTCTTCGGCTTCGGCCTCGCGGTGACCGGCGCGACGACCTCTTCGTTCGAGGTCAACGCTTGTGGCGAAATCCGTTCCCTAGGAGCCTCGGGAGTCGCCGCGAGCGCCTCTTCCGCGGCTTCCTCTCCCACGGCCTCTTCGGCTTCGTCTCCCTGGAACTCCGGCGGTGTCCAGGCGCGAACGGGCAGGGTCGCGGATGGCCCGAGCGAGGGCGTCTTGCTGTCCACGGTATCCGGCCAAAGCTGCTTGAGCACCGGGGGCACGCTGAACGACCACGGAATGGGCGCGAAGAGCTGGAAGGTCAGCAGCGTGACCAGCGCGCCCACGCCAATGCCCACGGTCCAGAGGAGTCCTCCTAAGAGGGTGAGGCGGTGCGGCTCTGGTGGCTCCACCGTGTCCACGACGGGGAAGGTCTGACTGGGGAGCTCTTCGTCGTCTTCAAGGAGCTCTGCATCCAAGAGCCCATGCTCGGAGCGGCCGGGCCAGGGCGAAGGCTCGGTCAACAGGCTCTCGGCGAATCGATCCGGCAGCGACGGCGCGCCGAGCGCGGTGGCTCCGGCTCCTCGCGGCGGCGTGCGCTCCTGCATCACCTGCATCACGAAGTGCGCAATCTCCTCGTGGGTCACGCGCTGCCCGGACCAGATGAGGAACTCTTCCAGCGCGACCTGAACCTCGCGGCACGTCGCGTAGCGCTCTTCCTTCTTCGGGCTCATCGCCTTGTGAATGATCTCCGAGAGCTCCAGGGGGACCATCAGGTTTCGCTCGTGCGCGTAAGGGGCATTGCCTTCGAGGATCTTCTGGATCAGCGCGATCTCTGACTCGACGGGGTACGGCCGCGTCCCGGTGACCATCTCGAACAGCGACACGCCCAGCGCGTAGACGTCGACCTGTCTGTCTCCTTCGCCGCCCCGCAAGAGATCCGCGGGCATGTACATGTACTTGCCCTTCATCTCCCCATCGGTCACCGGCGAGCCCTCGTTCCGCGCTTTGGCGATTCCGAAGTCAACTATCTTGGGAACGCCGGCGCTGGTGACGAGCAGGTTGTCGGGAGAGACGTCGCGGTGAACGATGTGCAGCGCTTGCCCGGATTCGTCGCGGCGCTCGTGCGCGTAGTGCAGCCCTTCGCAGAAGCCGATCAACATCCGCGCGGCGAGTACGGGCGGCATGGTCCGGTGCTGTCGCCTCAAGCTGCGGATCAATTCGCGGACGCTGGCGCCGTCCACGTACTCCATGGCCAGGAAGTAGGAGCCGTTCTCTTCACCGAAGTCGAACACTGTGACGACATTCGGGTGGCTGAGCATCGCCGCGAGGCGCGCTTCGTTGAGGAACAGCTCCACGAAGTGCGGGTCTTCGGCGTAGGCCGGGAGGATGCGTTTGAGGACGAGTCGCTTGCTGAAGCCACCGGGGCCGTCGGTGCGCGCAAGAAACACCTCGGCCATCCCGCCGCGGGCGAGCAGACGATCCACGCTGTAGCCGCCAATGGACTCCATCGTCTCTCTTACGGCCCGACCTGCCGAATGCGGTGGCCGTTCATCTCCGCCACGTAGAGGGTTTTGCCATCCACGCCCAACGCCAGCTGCTTGGGTGTCGCCAAGAACGCCTTCAGCGCGGGGCCTTCATCTCCGCCCAGCCCGCCTCCACTCTGTCCTGCCCAGCGGGTGACCACGCCCTGTCCATCCAGCACGTGAACGGCGTCATCCGCTGAGTCAGTGAAATAGATCGCCCCGCCGGGATCCACCACCAGCCCAGAAGGTCGTCCGAAGCGCGCGCTGAGCGCCGCCCCGCCACTGCCAGAGGCGGTCCACTCGCCGGGCTCCCCGCCGCCGGCGATGGTCGTGATGCGTCCGGTCGCCATCGCGACTTTTCGCAGGCGGCGGTTGTAGCTGTCCGCGATCAGCAGGTCGCCTTGAGCATCGAACGCAAGTCCCGCGGGTTCGCAGAGCTTCGCGTCTTTCGCGGGGCCGTTGTCTCCAACGAAGCCGCACGCGTTGCCGGTGACGGTGGAGCCGGCGAGGGTGGAGATGCGGCCGGTGGTGAGATCCACTCGGCGGATCCGTCCGGCGTTTTCGGAGATGTAGAGCGCGTTGCCGGAGCGCACCGCGGCGGTGGGGCCCTGCAGAATGGCCGCGGTGGCCAAGGAGTCATCGCCCAGACAGTTGTAGCCGGGGCCCGCTCCTGGTGGCGCGAGCACCGGCGCTCCCTCCGGACAACCCTGTGGCCAGGCTCCACCCCCCGCGACGGTGGTGATGATCCCGGGTGGATCAATCCGTCGGATCCGTCCGCTCCACTCCGCGAAGTAGAGGTTCCCCGCACTGTCGAAGCTCAGGTGCATGGGCAGCTCGAGGCGCGCCGCAAGGGCCTGCTCTCCGTCGCCTCGGCTGTTGCGAATGCCGGTTCCCGCCACGGGCATCAGCAGGCCGTTGGCGGTGCGCTTCCAGATGCGATCGTTGTCGGTGTCCGCGTAATAGACGCTGCCCGCGGCGTCCACGGCCACGCCTTGCGGCAGAAGCAGGAAGGTCTGCAGCGGATCATTTGTCGACGGGTACTGGCCGGCCAGGGTGGAGAGCTTGCCGTTGGGATCCACCTGTTTGATCACGGTGCGATCGCCGCCGGACCAGTCGTGGACGCTGAAGAAATAGGTGGTGCCGTTGGCCGCGCGCACGATCCCGCTGGGGTGTCCAATCGCCGCGAGCGTGGCGGGCCCGCCGTCTCCGGAGAGGGGATCTCGTGACCCGCTGCCCGCGAAGTGGGAGAGGGTGCCGCTTGTCAGATCCAGCTTGCGAATGCGGAAGACGTCATACTGGGTGATGTAGAGCTGCTGCGCGGTCTGATCCAACCAAAGGCCGGACGGTGTTCCGAGTTCCGCCGCGGTGGCGGGGCCGCCGTTGCCTTGATCTCCGGACGCGCCGTTGCCGGCGAGGGTGGTGATGATCCCTAAGGCGCTCACCCTTCGCACTCGATGGTTTTCGCCATCCGCGATGTACACCTGACCCAGGTTGTCGACCGCGAGGTTGTCTGGAGTGTTCACCTGCGCGGCGATCGCCGGACCGTTGTCGCCGGAGTAGCCAGCGCTCGCGCCGCCCGCGACGACCGCGACCTGACCGTCGGAGATTCGGAAGACGGTGTGGCGGTTACAGCTGCGGCTGGAGAAGAAGATGTTGCCGTTGGGCGCGACCTTCACTTCGCGAGGCTCGCCGATGTTCACCTGCGTGGCGGGTCCCACGGTGCCGTTGAAGCAGTCGCCTGTGCCGGCCACGGTGCTGATGTTTCCGTTCGCGTCGACCTTGCGCAGACGGCCGTTGTACGTGTCGGCGATGAGGAGGTTGCCGGCGGGGTCGAAGGCGACGGCGAGCGGAGAGCAGAGGGACGCTTCCAGAGCCCGGCCTCCGTCACCGTTGAAGCCACACAGGCCGGTGCCGGCGACTCGGCGCACCTTGCCTCTCGTATCGATCTTCATCACGCGCGAACGTTCGGGCTCTGCGTAGTACAGCTCTCCGGTGGGGCTGAGCGCGCCCTTCCACGCTCGCGCCAACGCTGCCGTCAGCGCGGGACCGTCGTCGCCGCTGTAGCCACCCACGAAGGTCTTGGCGCGCGGCTCGATGGAGAAGGTGACATTGCTGGTGTCTCCCTCGGTAGGCGCGGGGTTACGCACCGTGACGCGATAGCGGCCGGACTGTGAGAGCGCTGCCATCGTCACCGTGGCGGAGAGCTCTTGGGAGGAGACGAAGCGCGTGGTCAGCCCGGTCTCGCCCAAGTAAACGGTGGCGCCCCTCACGAAGCCGGAGCCACGCACGGTCAACACGGTGTCAGGTGAGCCGGCGAGCGCGCTGGCCGGGGAGACGCTCAACGCTGTGCTGTGCGGATTCTCCACGGTGAAGGGCAAGCCTTGGCTGCCTTCGGGCACTGCGTCCGGCGTGCGCACGGTGAGGGTGGCGACGCGCGCGGTGGCGAGCAGCTCCGCGGGGATGGGGGCAGAGAGGACCCCATTCTCAAGGGTGATGCCCGGGAGAAGCGTGTCATCCCAATAGACGTTGGTGTTGATCCGGAGGTTGCTGCCATTGAGGATCACGGTGACGCCGGGAGAGCCGACGGGCGCTTTGGGTGGAGTGATGGACGTCAGCACTGGCGTCGGTTCGGTGACGGGGGTGCGGTGATCATCCGCTTCGCAGCGACCCGTCGCGGAGCAGAAGGTGTCGCGCGCGCAGTGGTCGTGGGACGCGCAAGGGATGTCGATGGGGCCCAGGCTGGGGCAGCCGGTCAGCGTCAGCAGGGGTAACAGCAAGAAGAGGCGTCTCATCGCGTCCTGACCTCCGACTGGCAAAGGGTTGACGGCTAGAATTCGACGGCTGCGGGCTGTGACGACGGTGTGCTGGGGTTCCTCAAGGTCAGGATCAGGCTGACCATGCCAGCGACGGCTGCGGCGCCGGCGAGGGCATAACTGCTGGCGGAGATGACGCCCATCCGCTGGCGTTGTTGCTGCAACTGTTCGACTTGGTCGCCGGGGTGAAAGCGGCTTTGCAGCTCATTGGATGCGCTGCGCGAGGAGAGTCCGGTGACGATTCCGCTGGCGAGCCCGGCGGCGGCGAGAGCTCCGAAAGTGATGGGCAGAACGAGGCTGCGCTTTTGAGGGGGATCATTTTTCCGCGCGATCACCGCGGAAGGGAGCGGGTTTGGATCAGGCTGAGTGGCTTCCGGGCGCGCGGGTGTCTCGGGCTTACCTTCCTCAGCCAGGGCTGGAGGGGGTGGCGCCGGAGCGCGCCGGGACTCTTTCACGGCGTCGAACGCGGCGCGCACTTTGGGCGGGCTGCGCGGCGGCAGGTCTAGGGTCTCGTGTAGGGACAGCGCGTTGTTGAAGTGAATCCGCGCGTTCTCCAGGTCTCCTACATTGACGTGACACACGCCCAAGTCCAAGAAAACGTCGGCGCGCACGCGCGGCGTGAACGCGGTGGAGCGGCTGAGCTTTTCCAGGAGGGGGAGCGCGGCTTCGAAATCCAGGCGCTGCATTCGCGCGCGGGCCCGTGCGTGACGGTTCTCCGGGGATTCCTTGTTTCGCGCTTCGCTTCGAGCATCCCGGCCGCTCCGCACACGCGCACGGGCGGGCGCGGCCGGAAGGGCCAAACCCAGACACACCACGGGCGTGATGAAGAACCGGAGCTTCAACAAATCGGCGCACCCCTTTGGTCGCGGCATTGTAGGGAAGGGTCGTGACTGGCCACAACCCATCCCCCGCAGATCGTCCCCTGAGGGTGCCGGCGAGAGGTTGGCAATTTCTTCAACGTCTGGACTAATGGCGCTCTGCTCATGAAAACCCTCGCCTTAAGGATGACGCTGCGCGAAAAGCTGCTGGCCATCACCCTGTTGGGCGTACTCATGCCGTTGGTGCTGATCTTGGGTACGGCGAGCATGTTGGAGCTGCGTGCCATTCAACGAGAGCTGCTCTCGCAGATCAAGGTCACCGCCGCCACGGCTTCAGAATTCGTCGCCGCCGCGGTGGCGTTTCAAGACAAGGATTCATGCGCCAAGACGCTGCGACTGCTCTCGCGCCGGCCGGATGTGGTCGCGGCGCGGCTCTACGATCTAGATGACACGCTTTTTTGTAGTTATCAGCGCCCGGGCGAACCGGCGCCGCCCGCTATGGAGACGGTCAACAGTCAGGCACTCAGTCAGCCCCGCACGTCTGCCGACGCGATCGAAGTGCTGTGGCCCGCGGAATACGAGGGGCAACGCTACGGTCGGCTGTATCTCAAGATTTCCACGGAAAGCGTAACGGGCCGCAGGCGCGTGCTGCTTTGGGGCGCGGCGCTGGGCTTGCTAGGTGTGTTTGTTTTCATCGTGTTGCTGGGTTGGACATTGGAGCGCGTGGTCTCGCGGCCGATTCTGGCGCTGGCCGCGGCGACTCAGCGGGTAACCCAAGTGGGCGACTACTCGGTGCGGGTGATGCCGACGAGTCGCGACGAGATTGGGGAGCTGGCGGTCGAATACAACAAGATGATCGCGGAGATTGATCGGCGGACGTGCGCGCTGGTTCGGTCGGAGCACGCGCTGAAGCAGAGCTACGAGGAGCTGGCGCAGACTCAGGAGGAGTTGGTGAAGAAGGAGCGTCTGGCGGCGGTGGGCGAGCTGGCGGCAGTCATGGCGCACGAGGTCCGCAATCCGCTGGGCGCGATCTTCAATTCGCTGGTCGCGTTGGAGCGTCGGGTGACGCCGGGCGCGCAAGTGAAAGAGCTGTTTGAGATTTTGAAGGAAGAGGCGGACCGGTTGAGCCGGATTGTCGAGGACCTGCTCGACTTCGCGCGGCCTCACGTTCCACAGCTCAAGCCGGTGTCGATGGCGCGGATCATCGCGAGCGCGGTGGAGGTGGCCGCGCACAACGTGATGCCTCAAGGCGCGGGCCCGGTGAAGATGGAGATTTCGGACGAGCTGCCGCCGGTTCCGGTGGATGAGCGGATGATTCGGCAGGTCTTCATCAATCTCGTGCTCAATGCGCTGCAGTCGGCGCCCGGTGGGGCGCGGGTGATGATCAAAGCAGATCTGGATGACGTGGGATGGGCGCGAATTGAAGTGGCGGACCAGGGTCAGGGGATGGACTCGACGACGCTGGCCCGCGTGTTTGAGCCGTTCTTTACGACGAAGGCGCAGGGGACGGGGCTCGGTTTGGCGGTGGTGCGGCGGTTTGTTGAGGCGCACGGCGGACAGGTGGGGGTCTCTTCGGTTCCGAAGCGCGGGAGTGTTTTTACGGTTCGGCTGCCGATCCCGGAGGAGCACGAGGACACAGGCGCCTCGCTGCCCTCTTCGACTTGGGCGCCTTTGCCTCTGTCATCGGACGGTAGGCAGAAACAGAGCACGGTGGCGAAATGATCAAACGTGTTGTGAGACTGGCGTCGTTGATCTGTGCTGTCTCGATCCCTGCGCTCGCTTCGCCTCAGCTTCACGCCGGTGGGAGCTTGGGGCTGGGCGTGGCGGTGCCGCTTCAGAACGCGAGCGCGGGCTTCAAGCTGGGGCTGAAGGGTTGGTTTGAGGTCCCGTTTGGCCCTGTCTCGCTTGGTCTCGCGCTCCCGGTTCAGTTCGGGTTCTACGGCGGGAGCAGTGGGTTCGTGAATACGTCGTTCAACGCGATCGACATTCTTCCCTCGGCCCGCGCGGCGTTTCCTTTGGGCGAGTTGGTTCAGCCGTACTTTGAGCTGGGCGTGGGGCCGAGCGTCTTGATGAGCTCTGTGGATCTGCGGCCGAGCGGGATCAATATTGTGAACAGCTCAAGTCAGACGTTCGTGGCGCTGCGGATCGCGGCGGGGGTGGAGATCACGCCTCCTTCGTTGAAGGGGTTGTTGTTTGGCGTGGAGGCCGCGGGCTTCAACGTCCGGTTCGGGAACGGGTCCTTCGCGGAGTACGTGCTGCTGTTCTCCGTGGGTTACCGCGCTTAGGGCTGGGTTGAGTGACGGCTCAGGGTTTGGCCTATCACTCGGAGGCTGAAGGTGGAGGGGGACTCAGGCGCTCTCTCGGCTGTCGTTCTGGTCTGAAGGGGGACGGAGAAGGAGCGGCCTGCGACCTGGGCGAGCCCATGGGTGATGGACAAGGGCAGCGCGATTCGGTTGAGCAGCGCCCGGAGATCTGTCCTTCGCAGCCAGCGGGATCTCAGGTGCCTCAAGATGATCAGTCGGCTGTCAACGTGCAGGATGGAGAAGCGTCGGGTGAGTCGTGCGCCGCGGAGGAGCCCG
>JBQTKE010000303.1:0-4627 GCA_052386435.1 Myxococcaceae bacterium | reverse complement strand
TGCCAAGCGCCTGCTCAACAGCCGCATCTTCTTTTCCGTCCCATACTGGATGGCCATGGGCGATCTCGAATGGTCTCCCATCTACGGCAAGGTCGCGTTCTTCAACTCCATCCTTCACTTCGACGCGTACCTACTCGGCGGCCTGGGCGCGGTGAACACCGAGACTTCGCAGACGCGCGGCGTCTCCGTGGGTGCGGACTTGGGCCTGGGCATGCGCTTCGTGGCGAAGGACTGGATCGCCGTCAACGTCGCGCTGATCAACACAACGTACGTCGACCAACCGGCAGGTACCACGAAGGGGTCTACCCAGAACGTGATGACGCTCAACGTGGGGCTCTCGCTGTTCTTCCCGTTCCGTTCGACTGGCCGGGAGAGTGAATAATGAAAGCCTTTCGCTCCGGCTTCTCCGCCGCCGCTTTCACCCTCGCGCTCGCGCTCGCCCTTGCCGCGCCCGCGTTCGCGCAGTCCAACCAAGAAGATGAAGCGGGTGACGTGTCCGAAGTAGACAAAGACGCGCTCGGCCCCCTTAAAGACCGAGTGCGCCCCGTCTCCGGTCAGTTCTTCCTCAAGCGCAAGCGGTTCGAGATCAGCCCGTCGTTCTCGCTCTCCCTGAAGGATACGTTCTTCACCAAGTACGTGGCCGGCTTGGCGCTGACCTACCACTTCTCTGAAGCGTTCGCGGTGAACGCGCGCTTCGGTTACGCGTTCCGAGCCGTCTCCGGCGCCGCGCAGGTCTGTCGTCCCGAGACCAGCACCACCGCGCGCGGGTGCGCGCCTCCCACGCTCGTTCAGTTGGACGGCCGCGCGCCCGGAGCGGTGACGTTGCTCGCGGGTGCGGACATCGAATGGGCGCCCATTTACGGAAAGATCTCCCTCGTCTCCTCCGCGCTGCTTCACTTCGACATGTACGCCATCCTCGGCGTGTCGGCCGTGCAGTACGTGGGGCCGGTCGTCGGCAGCACGCCCTCCCTCAACACCACCGTCGGTGCCAACGTGGGCGTGGGCGCGCGCTTCTTCGCCAACCGCTGGTTCGCGGTGCGGACCGAGCTGCGTGACTTGAGCTATGTCGAGGCGCTCTCCGACGGCACCAACTCGTGGCGCAACCAGCTGATGTTCGAGCTGGGGTTCTCCTTCTTCTTGCCCACCAACTTCGAGGAGGGCTGACACCTTGCCCCGCACCTTTAGAGCGCTCTGCATTGGGCTTTCTCTGGCGTTGACGGCTCCCGCCTTCGCGCAGATGTCCTTCGAAGGCTTGGACCTCTCCGGCAACAAGAAGAAGAAAAAGAAGAAGCCCACCAACACCAAGCCGTCCGGCCACGACAAGGACGACGACGCGCCTCTTCCGGCGGGTGGGCTCGATCTGACCAAGCCCGCGGATAAGGCGGACAAGGACGACGCCAAGCCGAAGAAATCCGCGCCCACCATGACGTTCGAAGCCGTGGACGTCTCTGGAAAGAGCGCGGACAAGCAGCGACTGGATGCCGCGCTCAACGAGTTCAAGGACGAGCAGTACGAGCGCGCCGTCATGTCCTCGCACGAGCTGATGCAGGACCCCAAGCTCGCTGGTCTGCACCTGGATTCGCAGTACCTTCTCGCGAAGTCGCTCTACCGAATGGGGATGTACCACTCAGCACTCGGACAGTTCTCCAAGCTGCTCTCGAAGGGGCCCCAGACCAAGTTCTTCAAGCCGTCGTTGGAGTGGCTCTTCTTCATCAGCCACAAGACCACCAACGAGACGGTCATCCTGGACGAGATCGCGAAGTACGCGAACTTCGAGTTCCCGGAGAAGTTCCGGAACGAGTTCCGTTATCTGCTCGCGCGCTACCACTTCGTGCGCGGTCGCGCGCTGGACGACGCGGATCAGAAGGCCGAAGCCGACAAGAGCTACGACGAGGTGAAGCGGCTGGTGCTGCTCATCCCGCGCAAGGATGCCTTCTTCCCGCGCGCGAAGTACCTCGAGGGGCTGGCCCACTTCCGCGAGGACAACTTCCAGACCGCGCTGGACGCGATGAAGGAAGTGGTGCGGCTCACCCGTCCCGGCGGAAACAAGACCGCCGCGCAGGCGAAGATCGATCAAGAGCTTCGCGAGCTGGCGTTCATGCAGCTGGCGCGCACCCACTACGGCCACCGGCAGAACCGCTACGCCATCTACTATTACGGCAAGGTCGAGCGCGGGAACACGCAGTGGCTGGAGGCGCTCTTCGAGTCATCCTGGGCCAACTACCGCATCGGCCAGTACGAGCAGGCGCTGGGCAACCTGATCACGCTCTCGTCGCCGTTCTTCCGCGAGGAGTACTTCCCGGAAGCGCTGATCCTCAAAGCCGTCATCTATTACGAGAACTGCCGTTACAAAGAGGCGCGCAGCATCTTGGAAGACTTCGAGCGCATCTACCTGCCGGTCCATGACCAGCTGGACGCGCTGCTCAAGAAGGAGATGGACAGCTCCGAGTACTACAACGTGCTCGCGGACATTCAGAGGAAGAACAAGGAAGGCACGCTGGACGCCCACTCCGCGGACATCATCCTCGAGCGGATCTTGCGCCTGGCGCTGACCGACAAGGATCTCAAGAAGACCAACGACTCCATCCTCGAGTTGGAAGCGGAGATGGACGCGCTGGGAACCAAGTCCGACACCTTCAAGTACTCCGAACTGGCGAAGAACCTGCTGGAAGGGCTGAAGCTGCAGCGCGAACAGCTGATCAAGAAGGCCGGCATGATGGCGCGTGGCAAGCTCGACACCGAACTGGGTGAGCTCAAGAAGCTCCTCGCCAACGGCCTGCGCATCAAGTTCGAGGTCACCAGCCAGGAGAAGGAATTCTTGGAGGCGATGCTGCGCGCCGGCGGCGAAGTGGCCACCGTCCGCAAGTACCGCTACTCCGTGGCCGTGCCGGATGATCACCTTTATTGGCCGTACGTCGGCGAGTACTGGCGCGACGAGCTGGGCACGTACCAGTACACGCTGACCAAGGGCTGCATTGAGAAGCAGGCCGGGCGCCGCGAAGGCGACTCGGTCAGCCAGGCCAACTAGGCAGGCTGAGAACTGGGCGAGTACCGCGAGGCGAAGATCCCGGTGGGACAAGGACGCAAGGCCTCACTCGGGGTCATCTTTGGCGTGGTGTTCCTGGACCTGCTTGGGTTCGGGCTGCTCATTACCCAGCTGGGCATCTACGGGGTGAAGTTTCAGGGTTCGGCGCCCATCATTGGGCTGCTGCTCTCCGTCTACTCGCTGATGCAGCTCATCTTCGCGCCCGTCCTCGGCCGATTGTCGGACCGCTACGGGCGCCGGCCGGTGTTGCTCTATTCGTTGTTCGGCTCCTTCTTGGGCTACGTGCTGTTCGCCTTCGCGCAGAGCCTGCCGCTGCTCTTCGTCTCGCGGGTGATCGACGGCATCTCCGGTGGAAACATCTCCACCGCGCAGGCGTACGTGAGCGACGTCACCACCCCAGAGAACCGGGCGAAGGGGAGGGGCATGGTCGGCGCCGCGTTTGGACAGGGGTTCGTGCTGGGGCCCGCCCTCGGAGGGCTGCTCGGGCGAGCGGGAGGAAACTTCGCGATCGGCCTCTTCGCCGCGGGCTTGAGCGCGTTCAACTTCGTCTTCGCCTTGGTGGCGTTGCCCGAGTCTCTGAAAGAACGGAACCTTTCGGCGTCGAGCGCCAAATCCCTCGCGTCGGTTCGAGCCGCGTTCCAGCTGCCGGTGATTGGCCTCATCCTGGGGCTGTTCCTGCTCTTCACCACCGCCTTCTCTCAGATGGAGGGGACCTTCTCCGTCTTCCTGATCGTCCGACACCTCTCTGGCGTGCTAGAGAACGCGGGCCCGGGGATGCGCGCGGTGATGGCGACCATGGACGATCCCCTTACGCGCGAGGCATCGGCGAAGGCCGGTTGGCTCTTCGTCGCGGTGGGCGTCGTGTCCGCGATCGTCCAAGGAGGGATGATCGGCCGGCTCAAGAAGCAATTCGGGGAAGCTGCCCTGGTCGCCGCGGGCTGTGCGCTGGTGACGTTGGGCCTCGCCGGAATTCCCATGGCCCCCAACTACGGCTGGCTGTTCGCGCCCATTGTCGCGCTCGCCGCCGGTTCGGGCCTCATCAACCCAGCGCTCTCCTCGCTCGTCTCCCGCCACGCACCGGCGGATCAGCAAGGAACAGTGCTCGGGGCGTACCATGCCATGGGGTCCTTGGGGCGAATCGTCGGGCCGTTGCTGGGCGGGTTTCTCTTCTCAGTGACGCCCTCCCTTCCGTACGTCGTGGCCGGGGCGATGACGGCGCTTTGCGTCGTTGGCGCGCGGCTGTTGCGTACAAGGGCTACCACTTCTGCGCCCAGCCCCTAAGATGCCGACCCTCCTATGTCGCGGACGGTGAGCATCGCGTTCGATGTGATGGGCAGCGACTTCGGCCCTGAAGAGGTCGTGCGCGGAGCGGCTGCGCTCACCCGCGAGGCGCCGCACCTCCACGCCGTGCTGGTGGGGGATCGCGAGATCATCGAAACCGCGCTCGCGCAGACCGTGCACAGCGGCGAGCAGATCTCCGTTCACCACGCCGGTCAGATCGTGGCGATGACCGACAAGCCCGGCGAGGCGCTGGCGCACAAGCCCGACTCGTCCATCGTCATTGCCGCGCAGCTGGTGGCG
>JBQTKE010000302.1:0-2871 GCA_052386435.1 Myxococcaceae bacterium | reverse complement strand
GGGCCTTGTCGTATTCGGTGGTGGTCGGGGTGCTTTCGTCGTCGAGCTTGGTGGTCGTCTTGGACCGCGGCCCGGAGTCACACGACGTGTCGCACGAGTAGTCCCTCTCGTCATCGTCGCAGGAACTGACTTCGCGCTCGCCGTCGCAAGACCGGGTCTCTTCGGCGCACGACTCTTCTTCCGTCCCCTCCAGACCACCCGAGGAGGTACCGCCGCGGGCAGCGCGGCTGATCACGCTCTCGAAGTGTTCGCGGGGACCGCAGGGAATGCTCTTCAGCGCTGACTCGTATGCCGCGCTCCCCGGCTCGTTGTTGAGGAGCTTGTACGCAATGCCGCCGCCGATCTGACCTTTAATCTGAAGGCCGTTCACGCTGGCGTATTGATTGACGTCCCGAGCCTCTCCCGCGGAATTCGGGTCGTACACCTTGCCGTTCTGCGCAATCAGCAGCTTCTTCTCTCCCGAGCGCGGGTCTTCGGCGAGCACGACTTGGGCGCGGGCGCGCAGCTCCGGCGTGCACATGTTGTTCAGCCAATCCCGGGTCCCGTCGACCGTGTTCACTTCACGGTTCGGACGGTTGTAGGAGATGAGCTTGTTCGGATCATTCGTCTTCGGGCCGCGGCCAGAGACCTGGCCTTCGAAGCTGGAGTTCTCGAAATCCGGGCCACAGTCGTCATCGAGCTCGTACTGACCGTCGGTGTCACACACCTGGTCGAGAGCGTTCGCGTAAGCCTCGCGGGTGCGCTGCGCATCACTACGAATCGGGCCGGTCATTTCGAACTCCTGGGGGCTGGCAAAAACAGCAACACCCTTCTTATCGGAGGAGAAAGGACCGGAGTTGCGTAGAGTCTCAAAAACAGCGAGAGGCAATTCGCCATTGGCTGTTGCGCCGCATCAAGCCCAGTTCTTCCAAGGCCTTGTGCGCGACTTTGAGCGGCTGATCCAGACCGGTCGTTTTCGTCCTGCGAGCAAAGCCACCGATCAGATTTCGTTAAAGAGGGTCGATGTTTCCGAAATCGTCGACGGGTCAGAGAGGATCGACGGGTCCAAGATCGTCGCCGAGGCCGGCGTCGTCGAGCACCTGCCCACTGTGCGCATTCGGACGCCTCAAAATTTTGTCGTAATCCGTCTTAACGACGCGCGCGCTCCCACCGGCAACGTTCACCGCGGTGGGCGCGGCGGCGGGCTCCCTGACGGAACGAAACTTCACGAATCGTCCCACGGCTGGGAGGAAACGCTGTTCTTCTCGTGCGACTCCAGCGGCGCCCCGTACGACGTTCGTAGCGAGCACGCTTGGAGCGCTGAGCACGGCACCGGTCGCGTGCGATCCAGCGCCAACGAGATGCTTCGCGCGCTCCTCGATCGAAGAAGCAGTCGCGGCTTGAAAACCGTCTTTGCCCAAGGACGCGACTTCGTAGGCGAGAAACCCGAGCCCTACAGTTGCAGCAACGGCGGGTGCCGCTGCAGCCAGCGTCACACCCGCGGCAACTGCGCCTCCAGCGATCGCGGCGGTCTTCACCGGACTGTCGTGAAAGGCGTCGCCCAGGCGATCGAACGGATTCACCATGCCTTCAGCGAAATTCTCGCCATCCGTGCCTCGGAACCGATCCTTGCCCGCCTCCAGGAAGTCGAGCGCGCGCTTGGCCTCGCTGCCCTCAAGCTCCTCGTCGATAAGGTACCTCAGGTAACCCTCGGGACCGGCTTGTTCGAGCAACTCCGGATTTTCCGCACGGAGGAGCTTGCCGACTTCTTCGTTGAGCTCGGCGTTCGAACCTTGAAGGTGTGACAGTTCAAAGGCCGCGTTGACGAACGCTTCGTTGGTCCCGGTGCGATTGATAGTCCGCGCGACCAGCTCTCTCGCCAGCGCCTTCACATCCCGCGGCGACGCTCCCTCGGGAAAATCCAAAGACGCCACCTTGTCCGCAGCGGCCTTCACAACCGGCGAGTCGGGGCGAGCCGCGTTCAAAGTCGCCGCAGATCTTTGAATTCGTTCCGGCATAGGGCGTGCGGATCAGAGGGACTTCGGAATCGTCTCTTCGATTATCGAAATTCGAGAACCGGAGTTGCGCCCTGGAAACAGAGATGGCTTGGAGCGGCTGGGCCATCTTCATTCGCATCGACGTTCCTTCCTACGGCGCCGAACCGCGCTCTGTGTTTCAGTCCAGCTCTGTCGGGTAGGTCGTAACCCTCCCAGGTCACCGTCGAGTGTCCAGGGAAGACTCCGCTTGGCGTGGGCTGCAACTGCGGCGCGCTTCCCGGCCCCTCTTTTGGATGGCGGCGGCGCTTCTAGGACTGTGCTGGCACATACGCCTCCGAGCGCGCGACCTGTAGCTAAACTGGGCGTTACCCAGCGCCTCAGTGACCCGTGTAAGGCACAGAGTGAGCACGACGGTGGTCATCCCCTCATGACCGCAGCGACGTTACAGAGTTGGGACAACCCCCGGTTTCCGGAGGTGGATTTTCGAAGGATAATCGCCCGGCACGGTCCGTGCTGTTCACCGGTCCATGAAAACCACGCTTCATACCGCCCTGGCCCTCTTCCTCCTCGCCGGTTGCTCTGGTTCCACTTCGATCACGGGCCCGGACGGCACCTCGACCGACGGCTCCAAAGGCGGGGGCAACGGGGTGATTGAGGGAAACCCCGCCGCTCCGCTTACACAGGACGTGTGCGCCAGCGCGGCGGCGCAGAACCGGCCCGCGGGGCCACGTCCGGTCGATATTATTTTCGTGATCGACAACTCCGGCAGCATGACCTCGGAGATCCAAGAGGTCGAACGCAACATCAACGTCAACTTCGCGCAGATCATCCAGGCGAGCGGCGTCGACTACCGGGTCATCCTCATTGCAAAACATGGAAGCGCCACGGTCGACCA
>JBQTKE010000301.1:0-4245 GCA_052386435.1 Myxococcaceae bacterium | reverse complement strand
AAACTCAATTCCGCCAAGCTCTCCATGGAGCAGGGCAAGGCGTCGTGGCTGGAGCTGCCCAGCGGAGAGAAGGCGTCGTTCACGCTGAGCAGCGTGAAAGATGGCACCGCGCGCGTGGACGTGAAGTTGCCCAAGCTCAACACCACCGTCGCGCTCGGCCGTGAGGGCTCTGTCTTCATACAGGCCGGAAGCTTCCAAGGTGGGAAGCTCGTGTTGGTTCTTTCGTCTGGAAAGCAATGACCCGCGCGCTCCTGTTGGCGGGACTTGTCGCGTCACTGCCCGCGTGGGCGAACACCCAGACGTTTCAGCAATGGGTGGAAGAGCTGCGGAAGGAGGCGAAGAGCAAGGATCTCTCCGACGCGACGCTCAAGGCGCTGGATGGAATTGAGCCCATCCCCAAGGTTCTCGCGCTGTACCAGAAGCAGCCCGAGTTCACGCTGACGTTCGATGAGTACGCTCAGAGAGTCCTGAGCGAGCAGCGGATGGTCGAGGGGCAGCGGATGTTCCTGGAGAACAAGGAGACGTTGCAGACGCTCTCCGCGAAATACAAAGTGCAGCCGCAGTTCCTGGTCGCCCTCTGGGGTGCGGAGACCGCGTATGGAACCATTACCGGCGATTACTCCATCGTCGCGGCCCTGGCCACGCTCGCGTACGGCGGCCGGCGCGCCGCGTTCTTTCGCAAAGAGCTGCTCGCGTCGCTGAAGATTTTGGATCAGGGCCACATCAGCGCGGAGGGGATGAAGGGCTCGTGGGCCGGCGCGATGGGACAGTGCCAGTTCATGCCCACCACGTTTCTCGAGTACGCGGCGGATGGTGATGGTGATGGCAAGCGCGACATCTGGACCAACCGCGCGGACGTCTGGGCGTCGACGGCGAACTACCTGAGCAAGCTGCGCTGGAAGGGACAACAGTCTTGGGGCGCGGAGGTGACGGTGCCGGAGGACTTTCCCGCCGATGCGCTGGGGCTCAAGGCGTCCCGGCCGGTGGAGGAGTGGAACAAACTGGGCGTGAAGACGCTGGAAGGGAAAGCGCTCGCGAAAGACACCCCTCCGGGGGCAGTGCTCAAGCCCGGGAATACCACCGCGCGCACGTTCATCATCCACGACAATTACCGAGCGCTGCTCAAGTGGAACCGCTCGCAGTACTTCGCGACGGCGGTGGGGATTCTCTCGGACGCCGTGGTTCGCGCGCCGCCCCGAGTACTTGAGGGAGATGGAGGCGTCGGATCTTCTGCTCCGCACCCGCGGCCGGCGAGTGATTCGGGTGCGCCGATAAAGTCCACGACGGATGCTGGTCGTTAGGATTTCTTCTCCTCGTTCGAGGCGTTGTTGCGGACTGATATGGGTGTCCGGTGGGTGAGGATCAGAAAGCAAAAGACGCGGAGGCGCTCGCCAAGCTGGGCTACGCGCAACAGCTCCTGCGCGACATGGGTGGCTTCTCCAACTTCGCCGTGTCGTTTTCGATCATCTCCATCCTTACCGGCGCAGTGACGCTCTACGGACACGGGCTGCGTTTCGGCGGTCCGAGAGTGATGGGGCTGGGTTGGCCGATCTGTACAGTGCTGACCCTGACCGTCGCCGCGAGCTTGGCGCAGTTGGCGTCGTCGTTTCCAACGGCCGGTGCGCTCTACCATTGGGCCGCGATTCTCGGAGGCAAGGGGTTCGGGTTCTGCACTGCGTGGCTCAACACGATTGGGCAGTTCGCGATCACCGCGGGCATCGACTACGGCCTGACCGAATTCTTGGTGGTGATGCTCGGCCTGCCATCGTCGCGCCTCGTGCTGCTGAGCGTCTACGCCTTGGTGCTGACGTCTCACGCGGTGCTCAACCACGTGGGCGTGCGCGTGGTCTCACTGCTGAACCGATTCTCCGCCTGGTATCACCTCGTCGGCGTGGGTCTGGTCGTCGCGGCGCTCGCGGCCTTTGCCCCGAAACAGCCCCTGGCGTTTTTCTTTCAAGCGTTCACTGCCGACGGGGCGCTGCCGGAGCTTGCGCACGGTCTCTATCCGTACGGCTTCTTGATCGGCCTGCTTCAAGCCATGTGGACCTTCACGGGCTACGACGCGAGCGCGCACGTCACGGAAGAGACGGTGGATCCCACGCGCAATGCTCCTTGGGGAATCTTCCTCTCCGTGCTCGTTAGCGGAGTTGCGGGCTACGCGATGCTCTACGCGGTGACGGTCGCCATCCAGGACCTTCCCGTCGCGGCCAGCGCGAGCAATCCGTTCGTGCACATCTTGCGAACAGGCTTGGGCGAGGGGATGGGCAACGCGCTCATCTGGGTCGTGCTTGGCGCCATGTGGTTCTGTGGCTTGGCTTCCATCACTTCCAACTCGCGCATGCTCTTCGCCTTCGCGCGTGATGGAGGGCTGCCGCTGTCGTCGCAGATTGCGCGAGTGTCCAAACGGTTTCGGAGCCCCCACGTCGCTGTTTGGGTTTCCGCCGTCGCCGCGTTCGGTGTCGCGCTCTGGTCCTCCGCGTATGCCGCGATGGTCGCGCTCTCCACCATCGCGCTCTACGGTTCGTACGCGTTGCCGATCGCTCTGGGGCTGCGCGCGCGAGTGAACGGACATTGGCACCAACGCGGCCCATGGGATCTGGGCCGTTGGTCTTCGGTCATCAACGTCATCGCCTTACTCTGGATCACTGTGGTGATGGTGCTGTTCGTCCTGCCGCCCAACGCGCTCGCCGGTTACACCTTCGCCGCGTTTTTGGTCACGCTCGCACTGTACTGGCTGCTCTACATGCGCCAGCGCTTCAAGGGACCGCCGCTCGCGAAGACCTGAAGAAGGCGCGGGGCTCTGTACAACGACCGGGAGTCCGACGAGGGCCGGGACAAAGCGACGCAGATGGCCGAGGTGTTGCGGCTGCACTGATGGACTTGGTCGATCTCAATGCTCAGGCGTCGAAGTGGCGGGATGGCATCGCCAATAATTTAGAGCGAGCGGATCTCCGGATGCTTCTCCGTGTAGCGGGCGAGGTTCGCCTTCGCGCGCTTCTGGACGGCGCTGCGGATGATCGGCGTCCAGCCGAGCAGGACTCCGGAGAGGCCGAGCGCCATGCGCGACCAGCGCCAGAATGCGAAGTCATCCACGTGCGAGCGGATCTTCCCTTCGTGAAACGTGAACTTTGCTGAGACCACGTTGTGCACGCGCCGGCCGGTCGCGCTGAACGTATACGACGCTTCCCAATGCGCGGAGCCACGCGACCCGTCCACCTGTGGATCGCGGTAAGTGACCTCGAGGTCCTTCGCGCCTTCGCACAGCATCCGCCACATGACGCCCACCTGGCTGCCGCGGAGCGTGAAGACAGGGTCCTGAAACTCGGCGTCTGCGTGATAGCAGGTCGCCATCGCGGCTCCGTCGCGCCTTTGAAAGGCCCGGTAGAGAGTGTGAATTTGTTCTTCATTCGGCGTCATTCTGTGCTCCGTTCCCAACGCTTGACAGTTGAAGCGCTCCTGAATCTAGCAGCGTCTGGAGACTGTTCGACCGCGCAATTCGACGGTTGTGACATGAAATATCACCGGTGGGCTCACGGTGGGTTGCGGGCTCGCCAAGGTTTGAAGTGCTCAATCTCCTGCAAGCGCACCTGTGAGAACCGGCTTCAGCGGCTCCTGCCCACCGACTACTTCCACGTCGTCTTCACCGTCCGGCTCGACGTGCGCAGCGTCGCGGGCCGCTGAGACTTTAGAGCACGGTCGAGGAGAGCCAATCCGCTGGGGAGGTGGAGAAAAATTTCTCCAGCGGGATCCCACCGGTTCCCACGATGAGCGCCCTGGCGCGTGGGTGCTTCTTGCGGAAGGCTTCCAACCCACTCGAATGTGACCGCCGCCCGCTCTTCACCTCGAAGGCGGTGATGGATCTTCCGTGCTCGACCACGAAGTCCACCTCGCCGTTGCCCTGCTGCCAGTACCAAGTTTGCTGCCCTAACCCGTGGTTGAGGAAGTGTGCCCCCACCGCGTTCTCAACCAGCCGTCCCCAGAGATCGCCGCTCTGTCTCGTTTCGGCGAGGGTCAGGCCCGAGAGGGCGGCAACGAGCGCATTGTTCCAGCAGATCAGCTTCGGGCTCGAGGCTCTCTTTCGAATCACACCACCGGCCCAGAGGTTCAATCCTGAGACGAGAAAGGCGTTCGAAAGCAGCTCAAGATAGTGCGCGAGCGTGACGGTGTTACCCGCATCGTGAAGCTGTCCGAGCATTTTGTTGAACGAGAGGACCTGTGCCGGCGAGGTCACTGCCAGCATGAAGA
>JBQTKE010000300.1:0-3015 GCA_052386435.1 Myxococcaceae bacterium | reverse complement strand
CACTCCGCACGGCGACCAACGTGTCCGCCCCCGCGCTCAGGGACCTGTCTGTTTACCGGCTGGGCGACTTGCGCGATTTCACTGCGTTCGCCGAAGGGGTGCAGAGGGCGGGGTTGTCGGTCACGCTCCCCCTGCCGCAGATCAACACGACCCAGAGGTAGCGGAAGACCCGCCCCCCTGGGTCCCAAACCCCGAAGCCGCCTCGTGTCGGAAGCTGGCTCGGACCTTGAATTGATTCTCCCAGGAAATCAGCACTGTTTCTCTCTGATGCCGGAGCCGATATGACGACGCCCCCTCCCCGCAAGATTCTGATCGTCGACGACGAAGAGAACGTCTGTAACGCCCTTCGCCGCAGCCTCCGCAAGGAGGGCTATGAGCTCCACTTCGCGTCGGAGCCGGCGATCGGCCTGGAGATCCTCAAGCAGCACAAATTCGACTTGGTGCTCTCTGACCACCTGATGCCGAACATGACGGGCCTGGAGTTCCTCAAGCTGGTGCGCGACCGTCACCCGGACTGTATGCGCATGATGCTGACCGGCCACGCCGACATGCAGACGGCGATCGACGCCATCAACCATGGCGAGATCTACCGCTTCCTCACCAAGCCTTGGGACGACACGGAGCTCAAGGTGACGCTGTACCTGGCGTTCGAGCAGCTCGATCTGGAGCGCGAGAACCGCAAGCTGTTGGCGACGGTTCGTCGTCAGAACGATCTGATCAAGTCGCTGGAGGCGGAGCACCCGGGCATTGGGAAGATCATCCGGGACGCTGAAGGCACGATCCTCATCGACGGCGACACCTCGCCCGCTCAGGCCTAACGGAGCCTTCCCGTGGGGGAGTTTCCGGTCATCTTTGTTCTGAATACCGATCCGCCGGGGGACTTCTTCGAGTCACTGGCGGAACAGGGCCGGTCTGTCCTGCGCTGTGATGGTCGCCAAGCGGCTAGCACGGTCAAGCCGGGACAGCTCTTGGTCTGCGATCGCGTGCCCGGCTGGCAAGCGCTGATCGCTCGCGCGGAAGCGGCGGGGGGCATTTCCATTCTCGTGGGCGAACGGCCACGTCCGGACGAGCTGCCTCACCTTCTCCCTCTCGACCTCGAAATCGTCTCTGATTTTCACGAGGTCACGCAGGCGATCGATCGCGCTGGCAAGCGGATCGTGGCCTTGCTCAGTCAGGGCGGCAGCACGAACCGCTCACTTGTTGAACGCGCGGAGAGCGCGGAACGGGTGAGTCGCTTTGCCCAGTCGATCGCGACGCAGCTGGATCTGCCTCACGTCATGGACGAGGCGATGAAGCGCGCGCGCGAGCTCTGCGAGGCAGATGGCGCGAGTCTACTGCTCATTGATCACCAGACGGGCGAGCTCTACTTCGACACGGTGTCAGGCGGCGCGGGCGGGACGCTCGAGCGGGTGCGGCTGCAACCGGGCCAAGGCGTTGCCGGGCGCTGCGCGTCGCGGGCGACTTCAATTCTCGTCTCCGACACGTCGACCAATACCGAAGTGGATCGCACGTTCGATCAGCAGAGCGGCTTCAACACCGCTTCGATCATCGCGGTCCCGCTGATCCGCGGCGGCGATGTGATTGGTGTTATTGAAGCGGTGCGCGGCGTGAAGAGCGAACCGTTCAGCGCTGCCCTGCTCCGCCGGCTGGAAGATCTGGCCCCCCACGTGACGATCGCGGTGCACAACGCGCAGATGACGTCACAGCTGCGCGCGTCTCAGGCGCAGGTGTTGGGCGCCAACGCGGAGCTGGAACGCAAGGTCGGCGAGCGCACGGAGCAGATCGCCCGCGCCAAGCGCGAGTGGGAACAGACGTTCGACGCGATCGCAGAGCCAATTGCCTTGATGGACGGCTTCGTGGTTCGCCGCGCCAACCAGGCGTACGCGCGCCGGGTGGGTAAGGCGATCACGGAGGTCCCCGGCCAGCTCTGTCACAAGCTCTTCGCGGGACGGGATCAACCGTGCGAGGGCTGTCCGCTGTTGAACCGCGGCGACAAGCTTTCAGGCGAAGTGAAGATCGACAACGCCACCTTCGCGATCTCGGCGTTTCAGCTGTCGTCTTCGACGGCGGAGCGCGCGCTCGTGGTTCATTACCGCGACGTGTCCGGACAACGAACGCTCGAGCACCGGCTGCGTGAGACGGAGCGCATGGCTGCTTTGGGTCAGCTGGCGTCCGGCGCGGCGCACGAGATCAACAACCCGCTTGGCTTCTTGACCTCCAACCTGCGCAGCTTGAAGAGCCACCTGGAAGAGCTGTCCGAGCTCAACAAGGATCTGGGCGACGCGGCGCACACCTTGATCGAAGACGGCATGGAGATGATCAACGAGTCGCTGGAAGGCGCTCGGCGCGTGGCCGACATCGTGCGCGGTCTGCGTGAGTTGGCGAAGCTGGAGATCGGCCGCTGTGAGCCGGTGCCGGTCAATCCTTCCGTCACTCGGGCGGTGCGCGCGGAGTTCGGTGCCGAGACCACGAAGGTCGAAGTGGTGCTGGGGAGCAAGGCGCCAGTCGCGGTGCCACCGCTACAGCTTGACCAAGTCATCGGCCACATCTTGCGCAACGCGCACCAAGCGGTCGGCGCCAACGGTCACGTTCGAATTCGCAGTGAAGACGCCGAAGCTGGCGTGCAGATCGTCATCGAGGACGAGGGCTCCGGGATCCCTAAGGAGAACCTGGGCCGGATCTTCGAGCCGTTCTTCACGACGCGGGGAGTGGGAAAGGGCATCGGCCTGGGCCTGACCGCGGCGTACGGCATCGTCAAACGCTATGGCGGCGACATCCACGTCTGGTCGACCGTGGGCAAGGGGTCCGTCTTCACCGTGCAGCTGCCTCGCGCGGAAGCAGCCACCGTGCCTGCTCAACCCGCAGCGTAGAGAGCGCGTCACTTCTCTCAGAGCTGTACGCACGAGGAAGGTGCCGTTCCGGGTCAGAAGAGAACCGTGCTCCGCGCAGCGACCGTCGTCGCCATCGCCACCGACGTTCAGCTCAGGGATGCGGTCCTGCCAACGCCTGAACTTC
>JBQTKE010000299.1:0-6578 GCA_052386435.1 Myxococcaceae bacterium | reverse complement strand
CCACGCCGTTGAGCCAATTTGCTTCCTGTCG
This sequence comes from Myxococcaceae bacterium, assembly GCA_052386435.1. Taxonomy (GTDB): domain Bacteria; phylum Myxococcota; class Myxococcia; order Myxococcales; family Myxococcaceae; genus JBQTKE01. The sequence continues at coordinate 6,547 of JBQTKE010000299.1, read as the reverse complement.
AGTTTCCAAGTGGGGCTCGCAGACCCTTGCCGAAGCAGGCAGGCCCTCCCGAAAAAAGTGAAACCAGCTGGCTGCCAGTGACAGGGGTGCGGTGTATAGGCGGAGGCATGCGAATGGGTCTCTCCGCCTTGTCTCTATCCGTGCTCCTCGCCTGCGCGTCCTCGAATGAGGCCGTGCGCGATGAGGCTCCCACCACCTCCTCGATGGCATCCGCCAAGGTCGACGCGCGCCGCGCTGCCGGGGTGCCTCCGTTTGCTCAGGGGAACCGAGCGATGAAGTACCCGGCCACGAAGAAGGACAACCTCGTCGAATTGTTGCACGGCACGCAGGTGGCGGATCCTTACCGCTGGCTCGAGGAGGAGAAGAGTCCGGAGGTGCAGGCTTGGATGAAGTCGCAGGATGGGCTGACCCGCGAAGCGCTGGCGCAGATGCCGGGCCGCGATGCGTTGACCAAGCGCTTCAAGGACCTCTTCTATCTGGATCAGATCGGGGTACCGGTGCTCCGTGGCGATCGGCTCTTTTACGTGCGGACGCACGCCGACAAGGAGAAGGGGATTCTCTATTGGCGCGAAGGTGACGCCGGCGCGGAGAAGGTGTTGCTGGATCCCAACGCGTGGACTCAGGACGGCACGGTTTCGCTGGGTGTGTACACGCCGTCTTGGGACGGAAAGAAACTCGTCTTTACGCGCAAGCCCAACGCGGCAGACGAGGCCACGCTCTACGTGATCGACGTGGACACGGGCGAAGAGAGCAAGGTCGACGTCATTGCCGGCGCGAAATACGCGAGCCCGTCTTGGACGCCGGACAACAAGTCCTTCTATTACGAGTGGCTTCCCACCGACCCGAGCATCCCTGTCGCGGAGCGTCCAGGCTACACGGAGCTGCGCGTGCACAAGCTGGGCACGGATCCGGCGAAGGACACCGTGGTTCATCCGCGCACGGGTGACCCGAAGACGTTCCTCAGCGGCTGGGTCTCGCGCGACGGGAAATACCTGTTCAGTACGATCCAGCGTGGCTGGGCGGAGAACGACGTCTTCCTCAAGCGGTTGGGCAAGGACAAGGAGTTCAAGCTCCTGGCCAAGGGGAACAAGACCCACTTCCGCGTCGATGTTTGGAAGGACCAGCTCTACATCATGACGGACGAGGGCGCGCCCAAAGAGCGGCTGTACAAGGTAACAGCCGCGAACGCGTTTGATCGCAAGGCGTGGAAAGAGATCATCCCGGAGGACACGGACTCCGCGGTGGAGAGCTTCACCATCGTGGGCGGTCACCTCGCGCTCGCGTCGCTCAAGAACGCGGTCAGTCAGGTGAAGCTGTACACGCTCGACGGCAAGCTGGTTCGCTCCGTGCCGGTGCCGGGTCTGGGCACCGCGACGAACCTCTCGGGTCTTGAAGACAAGGAGGAGGCGTACTTCGCGTTCAGCTCGTTCGTGTTCCCTCGCGAGGTTTACAAGACGTCGCTCAAGCAGGGTGAGACGCGCGTCTGGGCCAAGGTCAACATCCCCGTGGATCCTTCGCGCTTCACGGTCGACCAGGTCTTCTATCCCTCGAAGGATGGAACGCAGGTCTCCATGTTCATCGTGCACAAGAAGGATCTGGTGCGCGACGGCACCACTGCGACGCTGCTCTACGGTTACGGCGGTTTCAATGTGCCGATGACCTCGGCGTTCAGCTCGAAGATTTATCCCTGGCTGGAGGCGGGCGGCATCTACGCGGTCGCGAATTTGCGTGGCGGCGGTGAGTACGGCTCGCAGTGGCACGACGCGGGAATGCGCGAGCACAAGCAGAACGTATTCGACGACTACTTGGCCGCGGCTGAGTACCTGGTGAAGGAGAAGTACACGTCGCCCAAGAAGCTGGGCATCTACGGGGGTAGCAATGGTGGTCTCTTGGTTGGCGCGGCAGTGACGCAGCGGCCGGAGCTCTTCGGCGCGGTGGTGTGCGCCGTCCCGCTGCTGGACATGCTGCGCTACCAGAAGTTCGGGAGTGGGATGACCTGGGTGCCGGAGTACGGCAACGCGGATGTCGCGGGGGACTTCCCCTTCCTCTACGCCTACTCGCCCTACCACCACGTGAAGGCGGGGACGCCTTATCCACCTCTGCTCATGATGTCCGCGGACCATGACGACCGCGTCGACCCACTGCATGCCCGGAAATTTGTTGCGGCCCTGCAGTCGGTAGACGGTGGTCCCGCCTTGTTGCGCATTGAGACGAACGCGGGCCACGGCGGGGCGGACCTGGTCAAACAGGCCATCGAACAGAATGCGGACCTTTACGCTTTCTTTTTCCAGACGCTCGGACTCAGTCCGGCGCCCGCCGTTAGCAAGCCCCAGACCTCGCGCTGAGTGCTCGCAACCGCGTCGAAAGTCTGAGCGTCGTCTGTTTTTGAGTCCAAACGGCGGCCGGGCGTGCGGGCTTAGGACGATGCGGTTGCGTTGGCACGAGATCGCTCCCACCTCATGGGAACGCCGGCCGGAAGGGCCGTGTTGCCGTGCTATAACTTCTAGGTCGAAATCTTCGGCCCTTTCCCTTGTCATTCGGGGCCGTTGCCACCAGCTTTGGGTGAACTGCCTATGTTCTTTGGACGCGACGAGAAGAAGGACGACCGCACCAAGCGCGGTGAAACCGTTCCGCTGCTCCCCCTGCGCGACATCATCGTGTTCCCGCACATGGTCGTGCCGCTGTTCGTCGGTCGCGAGAAGTCGATCGCCGCGTTGAAAGACGCGATGGCTCACAAGGGCCCGGACGACAAGGCGCTCATCCTGCTCGCCGCGCAGAAAAAGGCGAAGACCAACGACCCCACACCGGAGGACATCTTCCACTTCGGCACGCTGGGGCACGTGATTCAGCTGCTGCCGCTCCCGGACGGAACGGTGAAGGTCCTTGTCGAAGGCGTGAAGCGCGCGCGGGTTCGTCGCTTCGTTCCCAACGACGCGTTCTTCCTGGTTGAGGCCGAAGAGGTTCCCGAAGCGAACGAGAAGAGCGTGGAAGTGGAAGCGCTGGTGCGCTCCGTCCACTCCGTCTTCGAAGCGTTCGTGAAGCTCAACAAGCGGATCGCCCCTGAGATGTTGATGCAGGTGGCGACCATTGATGATCCGGCGCGGCTCTCAGACACCATCGTGGCGCAGCTGTCGCTCAAGCTGAACGACAAGCAAGCGCTGCTGGAGACCGAGTCGGCGGCGAAGCGGCTGGAGAAGTTGTACGAGCTGATGCAGGGCGAGATCGAGATTCTTCAGGTGGAGAAGAAGATCCGCACCCGCGTCAAGAAGCAGATGGAGAAGACCCAGAAGGAGTACTACCTGAATGAGCAGATGCAGGCCATTCAGAAGGAGCTGGGTGAGCGCGACGAGTTCAAGAACGAGATTCAGGAGATCGAAGAGAAGCTGAAGTCGAAGCGGATGAGCAATGAGGCCACGCTCAAGGTCAAGAAGGAGCTGAAGAAGCTCCGCATGATGAGCCCGATGAGCGCCGAGGCCACGGTCGTCCGCAATTACATCGACTGGATCATCTCGCTGCCTTGGTACGACGAGACCAAGGATCGCCTGGACGTCGCGGAAGCAGAGAAGGTTCTCAACGAGGACCACTACGGCCTGAAGAAGTCCAAGGAGCGCATCCTCGAGTACCTCGCGGTTCAAGCGCTGGTGCAGAAGCTGCGCGGTCCCGTGTTGTGCTTCGTGGGCCCCCCGGGCGTCGGCAAGACGTCGCTGGCGAAGTCGATTGCGCGCGCCACCGGTCGCAAGTTCGTGCGGCTCTCACTCGGCGGTGTTCGAGATGAGGCGGAGATCCGCGGCCACCGGCGCACGTACATTGGCGCGATGCCGGGCAAGCTGATTCAGAGCTTGAAGAAGGCGGGCTCCAACAACCCGGTCTTCCTGCTCGACGAGATCGACAAGATGTCGACGGATTTCAGAGGCGATCCGTCGTCGGCGCTGCTCGAGGTTCTGGATCCCGAGCAGAACCACAACTTCAACGACCACTACTTGGACCTCGACTACGACTTGTCGAAGGTGATGTTCATCTGCACCGCGAACACGATGCACAACATCCCCGGCCCGCTGCAGGACCGCATGGAGGTCATCCGGATAGCCGGGTACACAGAGATGGAGAAGATGTCCATCGCCAAGCGCTACCTGATCCCCAAGGAGAAGGAAGCGAACGGCCTTGCCGAGCAGAACATTGAGTTCTCCAACTTGGCGATTCGCACCGTGGTCAATCGCTACACCCGTGAATCTGGCGTGCGTTCGCTGGAGCGCGAGGTCGCGTCGGTGTTCCGCAAGGTTGCTCGCGATGTCGTCCGCCACGGCAAGAAGGACGTCATCAAGCTGGATAAGAAGCAGGTGATGAAGTACCTGGGTGTGCCGCGATACCGCTTCGGTACGGCGGAGCGCGAGGATCAGGTCGGCATCGTCACCGGTCTGGCGTGGACCGAACTCGGCGGCGAGATTCTGACCACTGAAGCCACGGTGATGCCGGGCAAGGGCAAGCTGATCATCACCGGCAAGCTGGGCGAGGTGATGCAGGAGTCCGCTCAGGCCGCGATGAGCTACGTGCGGTCGCGTGCGGAGCGCTTCGGCATCGACAAGAACTTCGCTGAGAAGTTCGACATCCACGTCCACTTGCCAGAAGGCGCGATTCCCAAGGATGGCCCGTCCGCTGGTGTGACCATGGCCACTGCGCTCGTCTCAGCACTCACCCGTATTCCCGTTCGCAAGGACGTGGCGATGACGGGTGAGATTACCCTGCGCGGCCGTGTGCTCCCGATTGGCGGTCTTAAAGAGAAGGCGCTCGCGGCTCACCGCGCCGGCATCAAGACCGTGCTCATCCCGAAGGAGAACAAGAAGGACCTCCGGGAGATCCCCAAGAAGATCCGCAAGGTCATGCGCATCCTCACCGTGGAGTTCGTGGATGACGTGCTGCGTGAGGCGCTCGTCCTCGACAAGCCGGAAGAGTTCCTGAAGAAGGTTCCGGTCGTGGAGAAGGTGGGGGATTCGCCGGCGCTGCCTTCGCGGCAAGTTCCCAGCGGAACGGCCTAAACGGATTTCCTTGTCCCTCTCGCTTGGGGTCAGACGACGAATAGGCCGTTCGAGCACCCGTTTCTCGACGAGGGTGCGCGGGCCTAGGGCCGCTCCGGGAGAGGCGAGCTAGCTAGTACAGGTGCAAGGTCACTGGGCCTAAAGCCCAAACAGGTCCAGACAATTTGGATTAGAAGGCGTGGGCCCTTGAGAGTCCACGCCTTCATCTTTTTCTGCGCTGTCGCGGTGGTCAGCTGCGGCCGTTGTGGTTTTCAACCTGAGGCGGGCGTGAAGGTCGTTGTGCCGGCCATGCCGACCACGCTGGATTGGAACGCGTCGGACCCCAACAGCTGGTCGAACTACCCGGTGATGTTGGCGACGATGCGAGGACTGACCTCGCTGCGCCCGAACAACGGGGTGGGCTCCGCCCTGGCAACGTCGTGGGAGCGCGAGCTCACCGAGGACGGCCACGAGCGTTACCGGTTCTTTCTGCGCACGGACGTGGTCTGGTCGGACGGGAAGACGCCGCTCGTCGCCGAGGATTTCGTGGTGGGCTGGCGCCGCGCGGTGCAAGGCAAAGAGCGCGGCGAGATGAGCGACATTCTGGGCGCAAAGGAGGTCTTGGATCTGCAAGACCAAGGCGCGTCGCAGGAGAAGGTCGACGAGGCGGTGAAGCGCTTCGCGGTCACGGCGATCGACGAGCACACGTTCGAAGTCACGCTGGCGCAGCCGCGCAGCTACTTCCTGTCGCGCATGGCCAACGTCTACATCTTCTTCCCCGCGCCGTCCGCGGAGCTGAAGGGAAAGTCTCCGGAAGAGATCCGCGACTACTTCGATCGCCCTCGCGATGGGCGGCCGCTGGTGTTAGGCCCATTTCGTCTCGACAGCTGGGATAGCGCAGGCGAGCGGGTGAGGTTGCTCCGCAATCCGCACACGGTCTTCGCGCCGCCTCTGGGGTCGGGAGAGAAATACGCGGAGGTCGTGACGCTGATGAAGTCGGAGATCGGTCCAGCGCTTTATGACCGCGGCCGCGTGGACTTCGTCTTCGTCGACAGCCCGGTGGCGCTGCGTGCCGCGCCTTCAGAGCTGCAGCGCCGGCCTCTGTTGTCCACGTACCTGCTCGCGCTCAACACCCAGCGTCCGCCTTTGGATCGGCGCGAAGTGCGCGACGCGATCGCCCATGCGCTGGACCGCGATGCCTTGCTGAAAGGCCTACTTCCGACTGCACGCGTGAGCAACACGTTCTTGCCACCGGAGCTGCCGGGCGCTTCTACCCCGGAACAGGCGCGCGCGCTGCCGCACTACGAGCCCACTCGGAAACCGCTAGAGGGGGTTCGCCCGCTTCGATTGGTGTACCGCTCGGATGAGTCTTTCATCCCTGAGGTGGCAATCGCTGAACGCATCAAGGTTCAGCTTTCGAAGATCGGCCTCAACGTGATCTTGGAACCGCGATCGGATTTCTCCAGCGAGGTGGCGCGCCTCGCTCCCGACGGTTACCGCGCGCACGACCTCTACCTGCGGCGCATTGGCGCGGA
>JBQTKE010000298.1:0-2131 GCA_052386435.1 Myxococcaceae bacterium | reverse complement strand
GGTCAGGCTTTACACTCTTACACTCTTCGGCACGAGCGGCCACGCCAGCTTCACCAGCGCTCCTGACGATCGTTCCTCGTTTCATTCACCCCACCGCGCCTCCGACGAGCCGGCCAATCACCATGGTCAACGCCATCGCCAAAGTCCCACCGACGAAGACGCGGATCATGGCGCGCCAGGGATTGGCGCCGCCCAGCTTTCCGCCCAGCGCCCCCAATCCCGCCAGGAGCGCCAGCGCCGACGCTCCAATGGCGAGACTCCTGACAGGCCCTGGAAACGCAAACAGCGCGAGCAACGGTAAGGCGGCGCCCGAGGCGAAGCTGACCGCGGAGACCAGACCTGCCTGCAGCGGTCGGGCACGACCCTCGTCGGTCAGCCCCAGCTCGTCGCGCAGGTGGGTGCCAAGTGGGTCCACCTTCATCAACCGCTCCGCGACTTGCGAGGCCAAGGGCTCATCCAGACCGCGCTTCATGTAGATCGCTCGCAGCTCTTCCAGCTCGATCACGGGTTGCGTGAGCTGTTCCTGCTTCTCGCGCTCGATGTCGGCAAACTCTGCGTCTTGTTGCGAAGAGACAGAGACATATTCGCCCAAGGCCATCGACAGCGCTCCCGCCACCAACCCTGCGAACCCAGCCACGCCCACGGCGGGGTTGGACGCTTCGGTCGCGGCCACTCCCAACATCAGGCTGGCCGTGGAGACGATGCCGTCATTGGCCCCCAGCACCGCGGCGCGCAGCCAGCCGGACCGTTCGCTGCGGTGCGTCTCCGAGTGACCTCGCATGCCCAAAGGACCTCCTGAAAACAGCGAGTTAAGGACGGTGGTGCGTAGCACGCCCATGGCCCGCCAGGCACTTCTGGGCGCCAACGCCGCGAGGGACAGGGGACGGCGGCGGGGGAAATTCGCTATACCTACGCGCCCTATGGGCACCGAGGAAACGGTCGTCTTCGCCGCGTATCAACCCCGCCCGGCCCGCAAATATCGCCGGACGGTCACGCTCGGCGCGGTGGCGCTTCTGGCAATTGCGATCACGTTGTTGGTGCGAGACCGTCGCGACGTTCACCGCGTGGTCACGCGCCATGGCATTCGAACGTTGAAGCCGGGCATGAGCATCCGCGATGTGGACGGGATCATGGGTCAACCGTTGATCGGCACCAACAGCGACGGGCTCCAGTGCTACCGGTACGGAATGCCGTCGCTCGACGTTCCTCAGTTCACGCTCTACGAGACGTGCTTTGAGAGTGGGAAGTTGGTGCGGGTGACGGAGCACTCGTACAGCGCCAGCGAGGTTGAGCCGCCTCCCACGCCAAGCCAGGAAAGCGCGGACCGCTCTCGCTGAAACGAAGACAGCGATAGATGCGATCACCTTCAGCAGCGTCTACCAGCGACGACCGCGCGGTCTCCACGCGTTCTCTTGGTACACCTCGCGCCGTGAGAGATCGAGCAACTCCACGATGACTGAGCGCTTGCTGCTCAAGCTCCACGGATCCAATCGGCCATAGAGACGGTCGGCGTGGGCGCACAGCTCCTTCACCCGTTCCAACGTCCTCGCCTCAATCCGCGCATCGCGCACTTCGCGGCGGCTTGCCCGGTCACGGCGCACGTCGCGCAGGTCATCGCGCAGCTCATACCGCGTCTCGCGAATCTCGCTGGTGATCAGATAGTTCAACTCGCGGTCCAATCCGCGCAGACGGTAGAAGTCATGGCGGCGCACCGCGAAGTCGAAGTCGCGGAGCAGCCTTTCCAGGCGCCGCGTGTCACGCCAGTCGTCCCGGCGCTCTTGGAAAGATTCGTGGTGACGCCCCTGCGCGTTCGCGGCCAGCGGCGTCAGCAGCAACAACCCCAGAAGCAGCCCCTTCATGTGTCAGCTCCTTATCAAGCCCCGCGTCGTCGCGGTTGCGTTGGAGCCTCAGACGGGGGCCGCCCCGGAAAATGTTCAACGGCGCTGCGAGATCGGGATAGGGGTCAGCGGATCGTCCGCTGAGCCCCTCCCACACCACCGGACATGCGGGTCCGCATCCGGCGGTTCAGAAAGTTGAGGTTATACGGCAAGTCGCGGGACTCCCATCCGGTCGTAGTAGCTCGTTGGCAGCGCGATCAGCATGGCCTTGTGGTTTGCCACTCTCCACCAGC
>JBQTKE010000297.1:0-10390 GCA_052386435.1 Myxococcaceae bacterium | reverse complement strand
GCGAGGGCGTGACCCGCACCACCGTCGACTCGAGTCACAAGGAGGCGTGGGTCTACTTCGATTTCGACAGGCGCGAAGAGATCGCCGCGGTGGATGCAGCGGGGGACAGGAGGCTGCTCTGGGAGCTCGCGTTTCAGCGGTTCAAGATCATCTCCAACGGCGGCGTGAGCGGAGCGGGCGTGGTGGTGGTGGCGCAGCTGTCTGGCGTGTCGTTGGCGGAAGTCATCCAGCCACCCAGCGAAGGCTTCGCCGGGGATGCGCCGGATGGTCCAGATGACAACTCCGACGTGGACAGCACGTTCCTCGCGGGAGACGGCTGGTACTCGTACCACCTGCTGCAGCACAAAGTGCTGGCGCGGGAGAATACCGTCTACGTGGTGCGGACCTCGGCGGATGCGTTCTTCGCGATGCAGATCTTGAGCTACTACGACGCTGCTGGCTCCGCGGGTCATCTGAGCTTTGCTTGGAAGTGGCTGAACCCGCCTTGACGTGGACGGGCGCCTCTCTATTTCTGCCCAGCCGGCGTCGCAGCTCCGGACGAGCTCGCCTTCACCGCTCCAGGCGGCTGGTGCACCGTGATCGTCCCCAGATTCAGCGGGGCAACCTGCGTCTGCACCACCTGTGGATCCCCGACGAGCACGACATCCAGCGTCTTCGGATCAAAATACTTCTCCGCGGCAGCCTGAACCTGCGCGGGCGTCGCGGCCTGAAGATCCGCCGCGAGCCGGTCAAAATAATCGAGCGGCTTCTCTTCCCAATACAGCCCCGCAGCGGCGTGCAGCAGATCCTCGATCGTCTCAAAGCTCCCGGGCAGCGATCGGATCAACCCCTCGCGAGCAGACTCCAGCTCCTTCGCCGTGATCGGCCGAGTCTTGATGCCATTGAGCTCGTTGAAGAACTCCTGAAGCGAGGGCCCCGTGACGTCCGCGCGCACGCTGCTGCTGGCGGTAACCGGTCCCTGTCCGCGACGTGCGTCGACATAAGCCGTCGCGCCGTATGAGAAGCCCCTCCCCTCGCGCAGGTTCATGTTGAGCCGGCTGCCGAAGAAACCGCCGAACACAGAGCTGGCCAGCTCGAGAGGGACCGCGTCACTGCTCAAGGCGCTGACGCTCGGCCGCCCCACCACAATCAACGTCTGGACCAGTCCCGCCTTCGGTACCAGGACCAGCTCGCGCGCCTTGGGCGGAACCGAGGGCGGAACCGGAGGCCGTACCGCGGTCGTCTTCCAATCCCCGAACGCAGCCTTCGCCCACGCCACCGCCTGCTCCAGCGTGACGTCGCCGGACGCGACGAACACCGCGTTCTTTGGCCCCACTTGCTGCTTGTAGAAGCGCGTCACGTCGTCCACGGAGATGTTGGTCACGCTGTCCGGCGTCCCCATCCCCAGCTGCGCATACGGATGACCCGAGCCGTAGAAGGTGGCGCCGCTCGCCTCCCGCGCGAGGTAGCGCGGGTTGCCCAACGCGAGCGCCAACGAGTCGAGGTGCTCCTTCTTTTGCTGATCAAATTCGCCCTTGTCGAACCGCGGCTGACGGATGAGCAACTTGAGCAACTTGAGCGCGGGGTCGACCTCCGTCGAAAGCACGCGCGTTCCGATGATCGCGCCGTCCGGCGTCGTCTCGGTGAACGCCTCCGCGCCCAGGTTCGCGAACGCCTCGTCGAGCGCGATCGCATCGTACGGACCGGCGCCCTTCGCCATCAGCCCGTAGGTGAGCTGCGCCAGACCCGCCTTGCCAGAGGGATCCACCGCGCTCCCGGCGCCGGACGCGAACGCCAATCCGACCAAGGGCAGGCTGTGCTGCTCGCTGACGATGACCGTGAGCCCGTTCGGCAACACCGACTTGGAGAACTTCGGCACCGCCAACACTGGAGACTGCCCGGGCGCAGGCGGGCTCGTGCGCCACGCTTCCGCTGGATTCGAGACGGGCAACGCCGCGCCCGCGCCTGTCGGCTTGTCCGTTGCGGCGACTTCTTTCTGCGTGGTCGCGCAGCCGGTCAGAGCCCACACCGCCAACACTGCCTTGAGCGTTTTCATCGAACCACCTCGCGCGTCGCCACTTTCGCCACGGGGACCACTTCCACCACGACTCGCGCGTTCGCCGGCAGGTACGTCTTCACCGCGTTCTGGACTTCCTGAGGGGTGACCGCGCGGAAGCGTTCGATGTCTTGCTTGATCCCATCCGGTGTGCCCAACAGATGGTTGTAGGACTGCAGCGTGTCCGCCTTTCCGCCGAAGCCGCCCACGCGCTGCAGGCTCGCCATGCGAACGGTCTCGATCTTCTTCTTCGCGCGCTCCACTTCCCGCGGGGTGACGCCCTTGGTGCGAATCCCTTCCAGCACTTTATCGACCTCGGCCTTCAGCGCCGCGGCAGTCGCTCCCGGCGCGGCGATGGCGGTGATCTGAAACGCCGACTGCAGCTCCAACCCTTGCTGTTGCGCCTGCACCGACTGGGCGATCTTCCGGTCGCGCACCAAGGCGCGGTTGAGACGGCTGGAATCACCATCACTAAGAATGGCGGCAAGGAGGTCGAGCGCGGCATCACCCGGTTGGAACGAACGCGGCGTGTGCCAGCCCACCATCAGCGCCGGCAAAGTGGCCACGTTGTCCTCCACAGTCAGCACCACCTCTCTGTCCAACTTCAGTGGGGCCAGCTTGGGCGCCACGGGCTTGGGCTTGGAGGGAAGGGAACCGAAGTACTTCTTTACCAGCGCCTTCGTCTGCTCCGGATCGAAGTTGCCCACGATGGCCACCGTCGCGTTGGCGGGCGCGTAGTAGGTGCGGAAGAACTCCTGCACATCCGCGACCGACGCGGCGTTCAAGTCCGCCATCGAGCCAATCACGTTGCCGAAATAAGGATGCGGCGCAGGGAAGAGCGCTTGGGTCAGCCGTTCGTCGGCGATTCCGTACGGCCGCGTCTCCACGCTCTGCCGCCGCTCGTTCTTCACGACCTCCTTCTGAGTTTCCAGCTTGCCCGCATTGAGCGTGTCGAGCAGGAACCCCATGCGATCGCTCTCCAGCCAAAGCGCGGTCTCCAGGTGATTCGCGGGGACCGTTTCGAAGTAATTGGTGCGATCGAAGTGGGTGGTGCCGTTGAGATCAGACGCGCCCAGCTGCTCGAGCAGGGAGATGTGCACGTCATCCGCGACGTGCGCGGAGCCCTGGAACATCATGTGCTCGAACAGGTGCGCGAAGCCGGAGCGTCCGGGGACTTCGTTCTTCGCTCCCACGTGGTACCAGACGTTCACCGAGACGATCGGCAGGCGGCGATCCTCAGAGAGAATGACCTCCAAGCCGTTGTCGAGCTTGTACTGGGTGAAGGGGATCTCCGGTGCCTTCAACGCCGTGGGCGCGGGAGGCTGCGCGAGCGCAGTGCCCGCGGCAGCACAGACTGCCAGCCACAATCGAGACATGGTGACTCCGTGAAAAAGAGAACGCCCTGGCTTTTGCCAGAGCGCTCTGTTCACGGCACGTCCCGAATGGCGAGGGACTTACTTTCTCGATACTGGGATGAATGCCGCACGGCGGCGGAAGAGCAGCGAGGCGAAAACGGCCGTTGCCAACCAGAGCGCTGCGTCCGCGGGGCTGGAGGCGCAGCCAATTGACCCAATCGCCGCGGCCGCTTCGACCACAGGAGGCTGGCCGCCCGCGACCCCGGTCCCGAGAGCGCCGCTCTCCACGTCAGAGCCGGTTCCTTCTTCGTTGGACGCGGTCAACACGTCGGGATCGCTGTTCTCATCGCCCGCGGTCTCCACCCCGGGAGCGCCGTCGTTCGGCGACGAGGGATTGGGGATGACGGTAGGCGTCGGCGCGGCGGCAGGAGGCATCACGTCGTTCAACGAGGTCGCCTGCACCACTCCGTCGTGGAAGACCACGCCGTCGGTGGCGATGGCCGAGTCACGGTAAAGGCCCATCTTGAGGTAGTTGAGCTGCCCCGCGAACTGCGTCGCCGCGAAGCGCTTGGCGATGACCTTCTCGCCGTTGTGCCACAGCTCAATGAAGCCGACCTTCGGATCCGGCGACCACTTCACGTGGAAGACGAAGTCGTGCCACGTCGCGCGGTTAAGCGGCGCCGACCACTGAATAGGGCCTGTCGCGCCACCGGTGCGCAGGAACATGGTGTCTCCCACGACGAAGAACTCCACCGGAGGAGAGCCGCAGCAGCCGCTGTGGTGCCACTGGGCGAAGACCTGCCAGGTCTGCTCGCGCGGGAAGGTGGAGGGGAAGAACGAGCTCCACTTGTAGAAATACTCAGAGCCCGTGGGCTCGTAGGTGGACGCCAGCACCTCGCTGCGGTTGCCGCTGCCGCTGCCGGTGACGGAGTCGCCTTGCTTCACCATGAAGCGGAGCGAGTACTTGCCTTGCCGCACGGGAGTGTCGACCGCCAGAACGCGGTTTGCCTCGCGCACCTCCAGGCCTGAGTACTGGGAGGTGTTTCCTGTCTCGACATCTCCTCGCCAGGTGATCCCGGCGGAGGCGGTGGTCGCCGTAAGCACGGCGAAGAGGAAGGGCAAGGCTCGCGACAAGGTGAAGCTCCTTTTTTTGGACGGGGCTTCGTACCATCCGCGCGAGCGGACAATTTCTCTTCGTGCTTGCCTGTCAGCTCCCTACATCCAAGCCAGCCCGGAGAGCAGACGACCAGGCTTCGGCGCGAGCACACACTTGAGCGCAAACGCCGATCTCGACTGTTCGAGGCCTTACGTCTTGGGCGGCTGCGGCTGTTGGAGAACGACCGAGCGAGCAGGGGCTGGGGCCTTGGTGGGTGCGCCCACGCTCTTCGCGGAGGGGGTGCGGACCGTGCTGGCAGCCTTCTGCGAACGGCCGCTGCGGTTCAAGCGCGAGGCATGGACCGGCTTCTGCTGCGGGAGCTTGCCCACCATCTCGGTGGTGCGGGCGAGATAATCGTGCTCGGGAATCTCGCGGATCATTCCTTCGGAGATGAGCTCGTACCGGCCAGTGGTCATCCAGCCACCGTCGGCGCGGGGAGTGAAGGCGACCAGAAGACGGGTGCCAGGGACGAGGTCGCCGCGATCGAAGCCGGTCTCGGGGACTTCAATGGCGCCGGGCCGGGTGCCCATGACGCGGGTTTCAATGGCCAGCTGGACGGAGCCGTTTGGCGTCTTGAGGGTCGCGTCCAAGACCTTGGCCACGCCGATCGCCTGAGCCCCGCGCACGGTCATCTTGATCTGGTGAACGATGTGCGACGGCAATTCATCGGCGACCGCCGGGGTGGCGGTGATGCAGAGGGCCAACAGGAGCGACTTGCGAACCATGACTACCTCCAGGCGCGTCAACTGAAAGAAGGGACTAGCAATACACGTGCCCGGGGGAAAATTGCCAGTTTGGGGGCTCAAATAGCGGGAATCAGCATGGGGTGCGGGTGGGCGGCCGCGGGCGTTGGTGTGAAGGCGCGCGCTCAGGATCTGAGAAACGTGTGAAGTGGAGGTGACGCTGTGAGGTTGATGGAGGCCGGAGGCCTGGCCTCTTTGTTGTGGACTGACTGCCTTCAACAGCGCAGAGCCCAGGTCGAGTCCGCCACTTCCCTCGCGCAGGCAGCGTGCAAAGCATGACTGCCCGTAGGGCAGCCCGCCCGTGCACGGAGCAGCCTCATGTCATGTCTATCAAGTAACGCCGAGCGCTCGGTGAAGACCCATCGTCGCGCCGGAGCTCTCGCGCTTCTCGTCGCGACTCTGATCTGGGCCCCTGCGGCAGGGGCGACGGTCGACGCGTACTTAGATTACTTCGTCGCCATCTACTCACTTCAGACCGAGCGGATCTGTCTGATGCCGCAGGTGATGCACGCCGAATTTGGAATTCCTCAGGGGAGCTTGGTGCGCGCAGTGCTTGCCCCCACTCAGCTCTTTCACGAAGACGTGTTCAATCAACAAGCGCCGCCGCGCTACGTCAACGTGAACCTCTCCGCGACGGTACCTCCGTTGGTGGCCACATATGTCTCCGACAACATCAGCGCCAGTGGTGTCGCCGAATATGAAATGCAGCTCGACGTGAGCGCGCTCGCGCAGAGCAATGGTCCGACAATCGAAGGCAGGAGCGCTACCGTACAGGCAGCGAAGCTCTTCCTCCTCGCGCTCGCGCGCAGCTTCGCCGGTGCGTTCGCGTCGAGGTACCGCCTCTTTGTGGAATTCATCGGCCTTCCCGCTCAACAAGGGCTTCTCGGTACGGCGCTCCCTGCGCGCACCCGCGACCCGTACACTGAAACCAGCCCGCTCTTGAATACCTTCAGACGCGAGCTCCTCTTCAACCGCGGCAACTGCCGCTAAACCCCTATGCACCCCTGGCCAGGTGATCCACTCAGCGGAAAAGTTACGCAACTGGTGCGCCTGTGCAGCAGTGGAGCTTTTGCGCTCACATGTCGTCCCGAGTCGAACCCAGAGACGTCGCGGACATGGGCGGGGCCCGTTCCTTGCTCGGACCTCAGGATGAAGCAGGTGAGGTGTCCCGTGGATTTTCGATTCTCGCTGGGAAAACGAAAGCTCCTGAAGCGCGTGGAGCACTTCGAAGCGCAGCTTCGGCAGCAACCGGAGGACCCTCAGCTGTGGCTCCGTCACGCGGAGGCGGCGTGGGCGACGAAGGATCTGCCGAAGGCGCTCTCCTCTTTGCGCCACGCGGCCTCGCTCTACAGGGGCGCCGGAAGTTGGGCGCGCGCCGCGGCGGTCTTGAAGCGCGCCATCGAGCTGGCGCCGGACGCCCAAGGTTTGAAGAACGAGCTGCAGGAAGTCTCTGCCCGCCGGACGCCCACGCCATGCCCTTCGCCCCTCGCGCTTGCTGAGGAACGCACTGAGCTCTTCATCGTCACCCATGAGTTGCCGGATCTGCGCGACGAGGCCGCGAACACCGACGACGAGACCGGCGGCTTCAGTCTCGCCGAAGGTTTTCCGACGGGCTTCGCGCAGGATCTGCCCGAGGCGATCTCTTCGGAGATGATTCTTCCGGGACCTGCACCCGCCCCCACGCCCTCATTCGCCGAAGAGCCGGCGGGCACCGTCTACCTGTCCAGCCCGCTCGTGGGTTCAGAAAGCGAAGTGCCCACGCGCGTCGTCCCCCCCATCCCGCAGTCGCTCATCGACCAGAGCAGCGCACCGAGTGAGCCTTCGGCCCAGCCGCACCGTTCGCCAGGCGCCGCGCGCGGCAAGATCATCACCGTGAAGCGCCGCGTCGGTTGAGCTCATCCAGCAGCGGCCTTCTCTTCGTGCGCTCCGGCTGCTGCCCAAAGATGCGCGGCGGCGTAGGCGCGGAAGGGACGACAAGGCTCGACCGCGAAGAGAAGATCGGTTGCATCGCACTGGGCCACCTTGCTCAGGACCAGCTCTGTCGCGGGAAACGCGTCTGGATCTATCGGACGCGAATGTGTCACCCGAGGGAACGCAACTGTAGGCGCCATGAATTCAGAGGCGCAATTTCGCCCTCGTTCTCAGGGAGGGGTGGCGAAACTCCCCTTCGTTCTTCTCGACATCCTTGAGTGCACCCACCCCGTCGTGCTCCTCTGCGAGCGCGAAGATGCCTCCCGAGCTGAGCCAGGTCACTCACGGTCATGTGTCGGTGAATGGGCTTCGTTTCCACTATGTGGAGACGGGCAAAGGCCCTCTGGTTCTGCTCCTCCACGGCTTCCCCGAAAACTGGTGGTCCTGGCGCTATCAATTCCAGCCGCTGGTGGACTCGGGCTTCCGGGTGGTCGCTCCGGATCTGCGCGGTTACGACGGCAGCGACAAGGGCGGCCCGTACGATCTGGAGACGCTCGCGTCGGATGTCTACGGCCTGATTCAGGCGCTGGGCGAAGAGAATGCCCACTTGGTCGGGCACGACTTGGGCGGCGCTGTCGCCTGGCACGTCGCGGCCACCCGCCCTCTCTGCGTAGAGCGGTTGGTCGTCATCAACTGTCCGCACCCTGCGCAGCTGGAAGACGCGCTTCGTCCCAGCCGCGAGCTCCTCAAGCGCGCCTGGCCCAAATTCTCGTTCCCGCTCGCAGTGGTACCGGAGATGGACCTGCTGCAAGCCGGCCCTGAGCTGATTGAGCAGCTCTACGCGAAGAGCGCGCAGGACCCGTCTCACTTCTCTCACGAGGAGATTCAGCCATTCATCGATGGAATGGCCCAGCCCGGCGCGGTGAAGGCGATGCTCGGGTGGTACCGCACGTCCTTCAAGCAGGCGATCGCGCGGCGCGGGAACGCGCCCCAGTACGCGCCCATTGGCGCGGAGACGTTGCTCATCTGGAGCCGCAGTGAAGCGGGGCTCAAGTTCGACGAGCTGGTCCCCGGCACGGAGAACCATGTCCCCAAGCTCCAGCTGGCGACGCTCGGTGGGGCAGGGCACTACGTGCACGCGGAGAAGCCGCAGCGGGTGAACGACGTGATGATCCCGTTCCTGATGGGCGGCGAAGAGGCCGCGATGATGGGCGGCATGGAGGTGATGCCTTCGGGCAAGACCTCTTTCAGTGTCGTCTTGGCCAGCGCCGGTGAGAACAAGATCGCGGTGATCCGCGAAGTGCGGAACATCACCGGCTTGAGTCTCAAAGAAGCCCGCGAGTTGGTGGAGGCCGCGCCTTCCACGTTGAAGGTCGATGTGAGCTCGGTCGAGGCGGCACGGATTCGCCAAGTCCTGAGCAGCGCTGGCGCGGTGGTTCAGCTCACTTAGGTTGGCTGCGGTAAAGAGGGACGCATGGCTTCCTCGGCTCACGTCTTCAAGCAGGCCTACGACGCGGTGGAGCGGCGCATTGAAAACCGCTACGGCATCCCGGTCAGCGTCGCGGACGTCCTCGAGCCCAACACCGGCGACTTCGACGGGATGCGGATTCAAGTCGATTACGACCAGGATCTCGAATCCGCGTTCTTCGTGCTGGTCCACCTGTTCGGCCACACGGTGCAATGGAACCTCTCCGAGCACTACCGGGCGCTCGGCACCGACTTGAGCATTGGCAAGAGCGACGACGTGCTGGCGCAGATCTATGATTACGAAAAGAACGCCACCCGCTACAGCCTCCAGCTCATGCACGACGCCAAGGTCACTGACTTGGATCGCTGGGTCTCTGACTGGTGGCACGCGGACTGGGACTACCTGCGCCACTATTACCGGACCGGCGAGAAGCTAGACTTTAGAAGTTTGCTTCATCCCGGGAAGGGAGAGCAGCTGACACCGCTGTCGATACCGGAGTTTGCGCCGCAGAAGTGGCTCTCGCGCTGGAGCTTCTGACTCCGGAGTGCAACCGAAAAAAAAGGCGACCGGTCTCCCGATCGCCTTTCGCCCTCGAGCTCCGCGCCGATTCGGCGCTCGAGGCATATGTCTTGAGCCTTTTACGTGAGCAACGCTGCGTGGGTGGGCGCCGCACCGAACGGGTTCGTCGGGGCCTTCACCGCCGAAGCGAGGAACGACCAGAACTCCGCGCCCGCCGCCGGAGCGTCCAGGACCATGCGCGCAGCCTGCGGCGTTGCGCCGGTGACGCGAACCTTACCGGTGGTGCCAACCTTGACGTACTTGCCAATGACCGTCGCGGTGAGGCTGTTCTGGTGGTCAGAGCCCGGGAGGGAGCGCGAGAAGTCGCCCACGATGGCGACGACGACGTTGACCCCGAAGTCCGGAGCTTGGGTTCGGGCGAGGAACGTGTTCAGCCCCGCGAGAATGCGGGTGTTCATCATCTGCCGGACGCGCGTCGCGGTGGTGTCACCGTGCGAGTCCCAGCCGTTGTCACCCGCGAACACGACGTTGGTCCCGGAGCGGATCATCAACTCCGCCGCCAGCATCTGCTGGGTGAAGTTGTTGACCGCGGTGGCCGGGGCCGCGCCTGCCTGCGGGTTGTACGCCAACGCCATCGCGTTGAAGTCGAACTGCTGGATGGGCTTGCGCAGGGTCTCCACCGACGCGGCGAAGCCCTCCTTCATTGACTTCAGGGACAGCGGGTTCTGCGACATGCCCGTCATCGACTGCGATTCCGCGGCGATCAGGCCGTTGGTCGCAATCCCACGGTCAGGGTTGAGCGGGTCCGCCCGATTACCACCGGACAGGGCGTCAATGGTGGTCCGCATGTCCGTGATGGACTGCAGGGTCACGCCGCCTTCCGCGGGGCGCGGTCCGGCGGGGTTGCGAGCGCCGACCACAGCCGCCTTGATGGAAGCTTCGCCACCCATCGCCGCGGCGAGCTGCAGGTACCGAGCGCGGGTGCCGTCCGACATGACCGCGGCGCTGGCGCCGCCGTGGTCAGACGAACCGTGGCGAAGACCGACCGAGGCCATGCGGCTGAGCGCGACCTGCGGCATGGTGCCGAAGGTGGCCCTGTCCACGACCAGGTTGTTCAGGCCACCCAGCGCCTGCAGCTGGTTGTCGCCGGTGATGCCGAACGCGGTCTTCCCAAGCGCGGATTCGTTTCTCGGCTCAACCACG
>JBQTKE010000296.1:0-8903 GCA_052386435.1 Myxococcaceae bacterium | reverse complement strand
GACCACTGTGGGCTGCTTCAGGGTGGCCCCGGAACGAGCACCCGCAGGGCGGCCTTCTCCACCGAAAACGTCGTGGGCGTCGAGCCCAGCAGCTCCCCGTCCAGGTTGATGGGCTGCGCGGGATCCGCCTGTACGTCGAACGCCGCGGTGCGAAAGTTGAGCACGCGTGGATCGTCCAAGTGCGTTCCCTGGCTCAACCTTCCTCCCACCGCGAAGAGCCCCGCCCAATGCTTCAGCGCCGACCAGAGCCCTGATTTCGGCGAAGGCGCCAGCACAGCGTAGACGTCCAACAGGTGATCCACGAGCGTCGCGTCAGGCGAGATGAGGTGTCCGCCGCCTTGGAACCGCCCGTTTCCCACCACCAGCTGCACGGCGTCGATCTCCAACGGACGTCCGTTCTCCGTCAACACCAGTCGAAATGGCCGTTGTCGCCACGCCGCCTTCGCCGCAGCCACGGGATACGCCAAGGGTCCCAACAGCGATTTCGTTTTTCCGGTGAGCCGCTGCGCGATCTCCGCGGTCAGCCCCATGCTCGCAGCGTTGAGAAAACGACGTCCTCCGCACACGCCCACGTCCACGTGAGCAACGGCCCCTCCGGTGATCACCGTGCAGGCCTCGTCGATGCTGTCGACGGGAATGCCCAGGCTGCGAGCGAAATCGTTTCCAGTCCCCAACGGCAACACGCCCAGCGTGACGTCTGTGTTCGCCAACACGTTCGCCGCGGCGCTCTGCGTTCCGTCGCCGCCACCCACAATCACCAGAGACGCCCCAGCCCGCACCGCCTGTTGCACTGTCTCCGCGAGCTTCCCCGGCTTGAGCACGGGCTGCACATCCATCAACCTCATTCCGGACCGAGCCAGCACCTCCTGCGCGTATGAGCACCCCTTCCGTCCACTGCGTGAACGCGTGTTGGCAATCAGCACCGCCCGAGGTGGATCCAGCTGACCGCTGGGGTGCGGCGCAAAGGTTGGCGAGGGAGTCTCCATCGATTCGGATCACTGTAGTAGAAAGCGCGGCATGACGCGTTCGTGGCCCTTGCTCGTCTCACTTCTTGTCGCCGCTGGCTGCAGCGGTCCGACCCCCGCCGTCCCCGTCAAGGTGATGGCCGTCGTTCGCTCCGCCGACGGCGCGTACAAGGCCCAGCCCGTGGAGCTGGCGACCCTGACCGATGCCACCGCCATGCAAGGGGACGTCGCTGATTTTCAAGGCGGCGCCCGCATCGTCGTCGACGAGAACGACCCGCTGTTTGATCAAGGTCCCCTCACTGACGCGCAGCTCGCGTCGGTGCTGCTCAAGAATCCGGGCTCTTCACCGCGCGCCAGCTACGTGGAGAAGAGCGGCGTGCTCTGGCCTGTCGACTTTCACACTTGGAGCATGGTCTCCACGTATTGGAACTTCGAAAAGGCGTTCAACTACTTCAAGGGCACCGGCGTGGTGGACATGGAGGCGCTCTCCGGTCGCAACGCCTCGAAGGTCTATTACTTCGCGGACATCACCTTCACCGACCGATCCCCGAAGCCACAGCGGGACAACGCGTACTTCTATTCGGTCATTCAAGGTTTCGTGCTCGCGCCATTTGACTCACTCCAGCGGCTGCCGCTCTCCATGAACATGGGGGTCATCGCCCACGAGTACGCGCACCGGGTCTTCAACCTCCGCGTCTACAAAGGCGCGGCGCTCCCGCGTTATGTCTCGGACTGGGATGGCACGGCGACTCCGCAGATCAACCTGCTCAAGGCCATGGATGAAGGCTTTGCGGACTACCACGCGTTCGCCGCTTCCTGTGTCTCGCCCGGCGGCTGTGACACCAAGCTCTTCTCCGCGTCGCTCCCTCAGAGCTCCCCGGAGGCGAGCGCCCGCGACGTTGGGCTGAGCCACTGCATGACGGACGGGCTGCGAAACTCTCTCAACACCAAGAAGCTGAGCGACTTCACCGCGGCGCAACAGGAGTACCAAGTGGGGACGCTCTTCGCGACGGCGCTCTATGAAGCTGGGCTCCCCGGCAACAAGCACTCTGTCGTCGGGCAGGCGTTGCTCGCGGCGTACAGCGACACCAGCCAATTCACCTTGGGCTTCGCCCAGCTGGCGGAGAACAACCTCATCACCCAAGAAAACTTCACGCTGGAGGCGGTGCTCAACGCGATTCTCACTCAAGTGACTAATCCGGATGTTCGGACCGCGCTGTGCGACGCGTTCCAAGACCGTCTGCAGGCGGTGAAAGTGGACATGCCCGCCTGTCCGGCGAACGCGGTGGCCATGAATCGGAAGTGCCCGGTGCTCAACCCATGAACAAGCTCCTGCTCCTGCTCGCCGCCCTCTCCGCCACTCCCTCCTTCGCGCAAGACGACACCCCCATCGCGTATCCGGATCAGTCGGACGACGACGACGCTCCGCGAAGGGGTCGGCGCACGGCGGAATCCGAGATGACCAGTCGCGCCTCGTTGAGCGGATATGACGACGCGAGCGTGGGACTCTCCGCGGATGTCTTCGGCGCGATCGTCTTGCTTGAAGCCGCGCGCGGGGGTGGCGTTGACGCACGCGGAGGCTTCGGCGCGCACCTCACGTGGGAAGTGGGTCGCCTCCTCTCCAACGACTTCCTTCACGAGGGGCTCTTTCTCGACGCGATGTACCTCAACGCCCACAACACAGAAGGCACCGCCGAATTTTCCGGCTCCACCACCTACCACTACTTCACGGTGGCGCCAGCGCTGGGCTTTCAACTGGGCGAGGGTTCACCGCTCACGCTCTTCGCCCAGCTGGGCGGCGGCATGACCTTCGAGCAGGGGAGCTTCAGCGCGCTGGGCACGGTGGCGTCCACGTCTGGGCTGAAGCCCACGTTCCTCTACGGAGTCGGGTTGCGTGGCCGGCCGCTGCTCGCTGAGAGCGGCGTGCGGCTCATCTTCCGCGTAGACATCACCCGCTTTCGCCGCGCGTACATGGACGACACCTATTTTGGGGCGTCCTTGGGACTTGGTTTCTAGAAGGCCGCTCGCGTTGACACGTTGCTGAAGCGCAACGTAGAGAAAGTCGCTCGGCTCCAGCGCTTCACCCGCCTCACGCGTCCCTCGAAGGAGTTGCGATGAAGAAGAGGCTTGCGGCACTTTGGGTCCTACTGGCCGCGAACGGGTGGGGTTGTTCACAAGCGGAAACACCCCTCGCTCCTTTCATCCGAAGCTTCACCGCCGACAAGGCGCAGGCCAACCCAGGCGAAGCGGTGACGCTCTCGTGGGAAGTGGAGCGCGCCACGGACCTCGTGCTGACGGATCAAACCGGCGCCACGCTGGGCACCTTCGACGCTCAGAGCGATCGCTTCGCGGTCACGCCGGACCGCACCCATTTCTACGTGCTTCACGCGAAAGGCGACGGCGGACGCGACACCGCGTTCGTCCAGGTCGCGGTGGCGGAAGCCCTGTCCGACGCGGTGCTGATTCCAATCCCCGCGGAAGTCGCCGGCGGGCAGGAGGTGGAGCTCTTGTGGTCCGCGTCCGGTGCCACCCAGGTTCTCCTCCGCTCCGCGGACGGCACCGCCACTCCGCTCACCGGCACCAGCGGGAGCGTCAAGGTCCGCCCCGAGCGCAGCGCCACCTACGCGCTAAGCGCCAGCGGCGGCGGCAAGAACGCCATGGCGGAAGCCGCCATCCGCGTCCTTCCCTGGGTGCTCTCCTTCCAAGCCGTTCCGCCCGCGGCACATCCAGGCGAGTCCCTCTCGCTTTACTGGACGACTGCGGGCGCCACGGAAGTCTCTCTTTCGGAGAACACGTTCGGCGAGCTGGGGACGATCCGCGATCTCGCTCGCGTGGATCGCGGTGCCTTGAGCTGGACGGTGCCCGCCACGTTGCCCAACGGGTTGCCCACCCCAACTGGCTTGCCGGTGCTGTTTCGACTGAAGGCCAAGTCCTCTTCACCCGAGGCCGTTCAGACCCGCACGCTCTCCGGCTACGTGGGCGATGGCCCTTCCATCCTCAGCTTCGACGTGCCGAACGCGGCGACGGCGGGAAAAAGCACGGTGCTGATCTGGCGCACCGCCAATGCCTACCGCGTCACCCTCAAAGCCAACGGCCTGCTGCTCGCGGACTCGCTTCCAGGCGTGACCTCCGGCAGCGCGGTGCTGCCGCCCATCGAACGGGACACAACCGTTGAGCTCACTGTCACCAGCTACAACGGCCTGGTGGTGTCGTCGGTGAAAACCATCCGCCGCGTCGCCGCGCCGCAGGTGTCGGCCTTCATGATCAACGCGGCGATCGACACCGCCGGCGATCCCGCGACCGCGACCTGGACCACCCAACAGGCCACCCGCGTGGTGCTCCGTGTTCACGGCGGCCCGGCGATCTTCACCAGCGACGCGGCGGCGGAGGTCGCGAAGGGAAGTCTGCCGATCTATCCCCTCACCAACACCCACTTCGTCCTCGAAGCGTTCAATGCCGCGGGGGACGTCGCCACTGCGGAAAAGACGGTGGAGGTCGCAACGCCCGGAGACCTTTCGGTGACCCCCACGCTGGCCATTGGCACCACGACCGCCAAGCTGAAGTGGAACCTCTCCGGCTTCGAGCTGGCCTCCGTGGCCGGCGTCCCGTCTGAAGATCGGCCTACCCTCAATCCGATGACTCAGCGCGCGCCGGTGGAGAGTCTGGATCCCAAAATCCTCGCCTTCGAAAATCGCAGCGACGCGGTCGCGGTGGTCCACGCACCTGCCGGGTTCTCCTTCCCGTTCTTCGGCGAACGCATCTCTACGTTTTACGTCTCCACCAACGGCTTCGTGGGTCTGCTGCCGGTCAGCCCGCTTCCCGAAAATGTTGCGCTCGCGCCGGGAAATCCCGCCCCCACCGTGCTCGCGCCGTTCTGGGACGACCTGGACCTGGGCGAAGGGCAGGTCCGTGTCGCGCTGGAGGGCACCCGCTTCCCCCGCCGGCTCACGATTGAATGGGATCGCGTGCGGCTGGCGGCGGACGCGGAGTCCTCGCTCACGTTCCAACTCCAGCTCCTGGAGACGGGGGAGTTCCGCTTCGTCTACAGCGCGCTCAAGGGAAAGACGCCAGACTCTCTTGGCGCGGGAGCCACGGTAGGCGCGCAGCACCCCGGGCTCGACTTCCGAAGTCAGCACAGCGTCAACAACCCGCGGCTCGCCGAAGGACGACAGCTCACCTACTTCAACCGTCAGGAATCACCAGGCTCGGGAACGCTCACGCTCAGCACGCCGAACGCGCGCGTCTACACGCTCTTCTTCCGTACCCTCGCGGGAAAGACGTTGGTCGCCGCGCTGCCGCTCCGCGTCTTTCAGCCCAACTCGGTGCGCATTGATGAAGTGATGCCGCGTCCTCACCCAGACGTCCTCTCCACGGGCGCCTGGGTAGAGCTCAGCAACGCCACCGACACCGACCTGGATCTGTCTGGGTTGGAGTTGCGCACCAACGGATCCGCCACGGGCTTCAAGTTCCCCGCGAACGCGTCCCTCCCTGCCAAAGCCACAGTGGTCTACGGCCAGTCTCTGGCTCCCGATGAGACCGGGGGAGCTCCCGTGGATCGACTCTTCTCGGACCTTCCCTTCGCGGACCAAGACACGATCTCCTTGGGCTTCGACGGGTTGGTGTTGTCGTCGCTGAGCTGGACCGGCACCACCGCGGGAGGGTCGATCCAGCCTCCGCAAGCGCTGGTCGACGCCACGTCGTTCTTCTCGTGCGAACGCAAGCAGACCTTCGGCGAGGGTTCGGTGGGCACACCAGGACGCCCCAATGAGACGTGCTTCGAGTACCGCTTGGACAGCATCGCCTCGCGCTACGTGGACATCTCCACCGAGGGCACTCCGCTCTTCACACCTTCGACGGGGGATGAAGGCTCCGCGACGTGGCGGCTGGCGGTCCCTTTCCCTTACTTCGGCGAACCGCGCGCCAGCGTGGTGGTGGGGGTGAATGGCTGGTTGGCGTTCAAGCCCACCACCGGCGGAAATTCGGAGAACCGCACCGTCTGCGACAAAGGCTCGGAGCCGGTGGGCGGGATTGCCGTCTTCTGGGATGACCTCAAGCTCGGCGCGGTGGCGGGATCCAATGTCTACGTCCGCCGCTTCGGCGCGTTCGAAGACGGCGAGAACGCGGTGGGCAACACCGTGGTTCAGTGGCACGGCGTCACCAGCTTCTACGCGTCGGACGACCTCAACTTCCAAGCCAAGCTCTTCGACGACGGCGTGATCGAACTTCACTACGGCCCACTGCAGAGCCGCGGCACCACCACCGAATACGCGGACGGCCAGGAGGCCACCGTCTGGATCGAGCGGCCGAACGGCAGCGCAGCGCTCTTCGTGGGTCGCAATGAACCGGTCCTGCAGCCCTTCACGTCCTACCGCTTCACCCCTCGGCGCTAGGCGAACTTTATGAACCGACTCCTGCCGCTGTGGGTCGCAGCCTTCGTTCTCGCGCTGACTGGGTGCACCAAACCGCAAGCGGAGTTGGCACCCCGCGTGCTGTCCTTCGCGGCAACCCCGGCGGCGTTGGAGCAACCGGGAAACGTCACCCTCAGCTGGGAGACGCAGAACGCCACCTCCGTGGTAATTCGAGACGGTCAGGGTCAGGCTCTGCCGGGCGTGGGGGATCTGCCGGCGGGGGCGATCGAGGTCGACGTCACCAGCGACACGCTCTTCGTCCTCTCCGCGCGCAACGCCCGTGGCGTGGGGGACGTCGCGGTGGCGCCCGTGACGCTCTCCTCCAGCGTGCCGCCCAAGGGCATCTCTTTCGTGGCTACTCCCTCGCGCATCGCCGCCGGGGAACTCGCGGTGCTTGCCTGGTCCGCGCCGGGCGCGAAGTCGGTGCGCCTTGTCGCGGCCGGTGGCGAAGCCCTGGAGCTCAACGGGCAAGTCAGCTCCGGAACGGTGAAGGTCTCTCCGCAGCGCACGACCACGTACGAGCTCACCGCGGGCACGCTGAAGCGCGCGATCACGCTCTTAGTCGGTCCCACCATCACCGCGTTCACCTCAACCCCCGCTGCGGCGCGGCCGGGTGAGCCCTTAAGCCTAAGCTGGAAGACGGCGGGCGCGACCCGGGTCAAGGTGCTCACCAGCGCGGGACGGGAGGTGGCGAACGAGACCTCGCTGGAAGAGGTGCGGTCGGGTTCTCTCTCAGTGGCCATTCCCGCCAGCACCGCGCCCACGGAGATCTTCTCCTACGTGCTGCTGGCGGAGGCGGAGGGCCTGCCTTCGGTCCACAAGGACCTCTCAGTCTACGTCGCCGGTCAGCCGCGGTTTCTGCGCGTCACCGCTCCGTCCTATGGCGTCGAGGGCGGTGACTTCACGCTCTCCTGGGAGACAGCGGAGGCGGACCTGGTTCGACTGAGCGTGGACGGGGTCCCGCTCTACGAATCGACGCACCCTGCTCTCGCCACCCGAGGCGCGCTTCAAGTGAAGACGCCGGCCAAGGCCACGACGTTCACACTGACCGCGGTGAACACGCGCGGTGGAACGGTTTCGCAGCTGCGGACCGTGGCGCCCGTGCCCAAGACGCACCTGAACGCGTTCAGCGCCAATCCACCCAGCGGGATCGCCAAGGGCGGCTCACCGGTCACGCTGTCTTGGAACGTCACCGGCGCGCGACGTCTGAAGATCTCAGTCCCGAACCAGTACACGGTCTTCACCCAAGAAGGTGTCGCCGCGGAGGTGGGATCGCTGCAGGTCTACCCCAACGAGAACACCGACTACGCCCTGGCAGCGGACAACACGGTGGGCGACAGCGTCAGCGATCGGCTCAACGTCGCGGTGGCAGCACCCGAGGTCTTCATCGCACCGACCACCGCCACCTTGCAGGGCAATCCGGTTCCGCTCACCACCGCGGCTGCCGGACCTATCTGGGGAATGGCGCACTTCGACGTGGTCCACACCGCTGCCTCCAGCGGCTTCGTCGACATCCAGGCCACCGGCACCCGGTTGATCTTTGAAGACGTGGACGAGGCGGTCACAGGCTTCACCCCCGCTGATTTCGAAACCTGGATCTTCGGCGCCCGCGCTGCGGGGCCCATCTCGGTCGCCATCGACGGCTACTTCGTCTTCGCCGACCTCAACTATTCCTATTACTACCCGACCAGCATCCCCAGTCAGGGCAACAAGCCGTTCTTCACCGCGCCGTACTATGGGGATCTTCAGCTGAGCCCTGGGGGCGGCGTCTTCTGGGAAGTCCGAGGCGACGCTCCCAACCGCGTGCTGATCGTCCAGTGGCAAGGTCTGCTCGTGAAAGGCGACCCCGCGTCGTCACTGACGTTCCAGGCCCAGCTCCACCAGACCGGCGTCGTCACCTTCGAATACAAGACGCTCGTCACCTCCATCCCTGCCACCGCCACCATCGGCGTCCAAGGCGGCTCCGCCCGGCAGGGGCTGCAGTACACCGCTCGGACGCCTGTCGCCGGGAGCCGGCTCACTTTCTTCGGGCCCAAGTCCCCGCCCGTGGACCCGGTGCTGCAGATCGCCGGTCCCTATGTCGGCTGGGTGGAGCGTGGCTCCGCCTTCCTCAAGCTCAGCCACACCTCGTCCACCTTCGTGAGCAAGCGCGACCTGAGCTTTAGCGAGTTGTTGTTCGCGCCCGCCCCCGTCATCGCCACCACCGGAGAATGGATGGAGGTGTCCAACCAAGCCGCGGTCCCTGTGGACTTGGCCGGCTGGACGCTCGACTTCGGCGGCGGGCAGCAGCACATAATCGATCCTTCGCGCGGCATCACCGTGGTGCCTGCGGGCGGCCTGCTCCTCCTGGGCCAGAGCAAGGCGCCGACCGAGAACGATGGGGTGAACGTCCAGTACGTCTACGGGCCTTCGCTCACGCTCTCTGACAGCACGCCCACCGCTTCGCTCTCCAAAGGTAATTACGCCATCATCAGCGCGTTGTCGTCAGGTCAGGGCGGAGCCGGCGTCTCCGCCGCGTCCGACACCGGTG
>JBQTKE010000295.1:0-3249 GCA_052386435.1 Myxococcaceae bacterium | reverse complement strand
TTTTGGACAGACCTCGAGCACGCGGAACCGGGCGCGAACGTTTTCACCCAGCGCATTGCGCCTGCGGTCGACCCCGCCAACCCGGCCGGGCATTGGATCATCCAGTGGCACAGGTCAAGTCACTACGGTCACTCCGACGAAAATCTGAACTTCCAGGTCAAACTGTTCGACGACGGCACCCTCGAAATGCACTACGCCGGGCTGCTCGCCGAATCTCTGTCGTCCGCCGCGGGGGGCGAGGCCACGGTGTGGTTCGAGGATCCCACCGGCACCCACGCGCAGGTGATTGGCGTCAACCAGCCCGTGTTGCAGCCCAACTCCGCCTACCGCTTCACGCCGCTCTAGAGCTTGCCCATGACGACCACCGTCAAGTTCGTCGGGTTGATGGGGACGCTGCTGTTGTCCGTGGCGTGCACGCGCCCAGCGACCGCCCCGTCCAGCGCCGCCAGCGTGAAGTCCTTCACGGTCTCCGCTTCCGAAGTCAACGCTGGAGAGACGGTCACGCTGCGCTGGCAGGTGGAAAACGCCACCGCGCTGTCCGTGGTTGAGCCAGGAAGCGGTCCGTTGCCGGGTGTGGAGCTGGCAGCGGAAGGCGCGATCGACGTTCGCATCGACCACGATTCGGTCTTTCTGCTCACCGCGAGTGGCGACGGTGGCGCGGATGTGGCCGCCGTCTCAATCACGGTCGCGCGCGACGAGGCCACGGTGCTCTTCACAGTGGTCCCCGCGGCCATCTCAGCGGGCGAACCCACCACCGTGGTCTGGAACGCGCGCGGCGCGACGGACGTCACACTGACCGCCAATGGGGAAAGCCTGTCCATCGACAACCGAGCGACGGGCTCGCTCACCCTGCGCCCGACTCAGACCACGCTCTACGCACTGGCTGTTGCCGGGCGTCTCTTCGAAGCCACGGTCACCGTGGGTCCGGCCATCTTCACGTTCGTCTCCAACGTCGCGGGCGCTGAGCCGGGCGCGCAGGTCAAGCTGTCGTGGACCACCGCGGGTGGAACCCAGCTCGCCCTCTCGTCCGCGGGTCGTGGACGCCTCGTCACGCTGCTGGATCCGCGCAACATCGCCGCGGGCGAATGGACGGACACGCTCCCCACCGCGCTCCCCGAGAACGGCCGCGTCAACTACACGCTGTCCCTCTTCGACGGCACCCGCGAGCTGGAGAAGGAGCTCACGGTCTTCGTCGGCGTGAGCCCCGTGGTGGATCAGCTGGAGGTCCCCATCGCGGTCCAATTAGGGGGACAGTTCACGGTGCGCTGGAAGACCCGCAACGCGGACAAGGTTCAGCTCGAGTTAGGGAGCGTGGTGCTTCACGAATCGCCGGACGCCGCCTCCGCTGCCGAGGGATTTACCGTGCTTCCGAGTCCGTCCGCCAAGGCAACGCTGACCCTGCGCGCTACCAACGCACGCGGAGGGTCCACGCTTCGTCGGACGGTACTAGACCCGGTGGGGCCGGTGTCGCTCGTGTCGTTCGCCACAGACAAGACGACGGTGGCACAGTCGGGTGAGCCGGTGACGCTGCGTTGGAACGTCTCCCAAGCACGGCACGTCCGCATCGAGACCGGTGACGGCTGGGTTGTGAAAGAGACCACCAGCGCATCCGTCGCAACCGGCTCGCTCTCGGTCTACCCCAACCGCTCCACCGACTACTTCCTCCTAGCGGACAACGGCGCGGGGAGCGCAATCGCACGGGCCAAGGTGAGCGTCACCGTTACCCTACCGGGCACGTTGCTCATCACGCCGCAAGTGGCCTCAGCCGGCGAACCGGTGAGCCTCACGGGCCACACCGTCCTCAACGGCGGCGAGCTCCTCAACCTTCCCGTCGCAACCAAGAACGCCACCGGCGACGGCTTCATCGACATCGCCGCGCCCGCGAATCAGGTCAGCTTCACCGGCGAGCCCGACTACGGCGCGACCCTGGTGAAGCTCCCCGAACGCTTTGACGGCCTCATCCATGGAACGCCGGTGAGCGGGCGCTTTCTCTCTATTTCGGCGAATGGGTGGTGCGCGTTTTCGGAGGTCGCGCTCATTGGATCTGACGACGCGCAGCTGGACGACTACGGCACCGCGCCCCTCGCGCTCGCACCGTATTACGACGATCTCCGTGTCACCGCGGACTCCCGCGTCTACGTTCGCCAAGATGGTCCGGAGAACAACCGGCGGCTCATCGTCCAGTGGGAGAGCTTCCAGCGCGACGGTGCCCCCAACTCGAAGCTGACCTTCCAAGCGCAACTGCACGCCCGTGGAAAGGTCGTCTTCGCCTACAAGACGTTGCAGGGCATGACCGCGCAGCTCTTCAATCCGTCCATTGGCGCGGTGGACCGTGAAGAGTTTGACCCGCTGATGGCGCCGGACCTGTCGCCCCCGGAAGGTGGCAGCTACACCCTGTTCATCCCCGCTCCGCTTCCCTTCGCATTCACCCTTCCGGATCCGCCGTACTGGTTCCTTGTCAAGGTGGGAATCGACGACGTCGTCGCGCTCTCCACCGCGTCTCCGTAATTCATGTCCGGCATCGATCCGCTCGTCGAAACCATCCGAAAAGAAGCCAAGTCCGGCATCTGGTCCAACGGCGTCAACCTCGCCCGCGCGGGCAAGGTGGTGTTGGAGAGCCGCACCGATGCGGAGCTGGTGCTGCGGATCCGCGCGCCGGGTCGCCCCGTTCCCTGGACGGCGGTGCTCTACCCGAACGACGACGCCTGGGAATGTGACTGTCCCAGCAAGGTGGATCCCTGCGAGCACGTGGTCGCCGCGGTCCTCACCGTGCAGCAAGCGCAGACCCAAGCGGTGCCGGTTGCCGTCGCCGCCGAGCGCTTCGCCCGGGTGCTCTACCGCTTCACGCGGGCAGAGAGTGGCCTGGCCCTGCGAAGGGCGATCGTCGACCCGGACGGCAACGAGCGCGCGCTGGATCAAAGTCTCACCGCGCTGCTCGCCGACCCCGCCGAGGCGGCGAAGCTCCAGCTGGAGAAGTGCGATCTCCAAGCAGACCGACTTCTCGATCGCCCCACCCGCGTCGCGCTCCATCCGGACAAGCTCAATGCGCTCCTGCAGATTCTCGAACCCGCGCGCAACGTCCTCCTCGATGGAAGGCCCGTCGCCATCTCGGGTGACGTCGTGTTTCCCCAGGTCGTCGTGGAAGACCAAGGACCGCAGATCGCCGTGCGCCTTCAGCGCGATGCACGCGTGACCGAAGTGGTGAGCCCGGGAGTCGCGCTCTGCACGGACGCACTCTGCCGTTTGGGC
>JBQTKE010000294.1:0-8897 GCA_052386435.1 Myxococcaceae bacterium | reverse complement strand
GATGACTTCGTACTCAACGCCTTCGGTGTGCTCGAGCAGAGAGCGCAGACACTCGGACGTCAGCTCCAGTGAGTTCCAGTTGACCAGGACGATGGACACATCCGGTGGTGCGCTCATGGCAGTTGCTCCGAGCGAGAGAAAAAGAAATCTCCGAAGGCGCCCGCGTGGATCTCTTTCGCGGGAAGGAGGCGCTCTTGCGCGGCGTCCCACCAGCGGGCGGTGAAGCCGTGTTTCTCCAGGATTCGCTGCGCCTCGGAGCCGGCGCGGGTTTCCACGAGGAGGTAGTCAACCGCGCCCGCGCAGAGCAGCTTCTCCATGCCTTGCACCACGCCCAGCTCCGCGTCTTCCACGTCCACCTTCACGAAGCGCAGACGCCCCAACTTCTGCTCACGGGCGAGGTTGTCCAGCGTCACGGTCTGAACTTGCAGCGAACGCTCCTCGGAGACCCAGTGACCGTGGTTCACCAGCGATGAGGTGCCCGTGTTGTTCGGGTTGGTGGAGAGGAAGAACTCCAGCGTCTCACCGTCGCGTGAAAACAGAGCGCGCGATTCAATCCGTACGGTGCTGGCGACGGCGGGATTGAGCTGGAGGGAGCGCACCAACCGCGCGCGCATTTCGGGGTTGGCGTCCGCGGCGATGACTCGACCTTCAGGACCCACGCGCGCGGCGCAGAAGAAGGTGAAGAGTCCCGCGTTCGCGCCAATGTCCACGCAGGCGTCGCCAGGACGGAGCAGCTCGCCGAGAAAAGGCGGCACACCCGGTTGGCCGAAGAAGTACGCGGCGATGCCCTGGTGCTCCGCGATGTTCACCAGCAGCCGGTAGTCACCGAAGTCCGCGACTCTTAAGCGCTGCGCGTTGAGCACGCGTGCGTAGGAGAGGGCGATGGCGCCCAGGTGGAGCTGCTCGCGGGCACGGGTGGAATGGCAGATGCGCCGCAGCTGTGCATCACCCAGTGGGGACGCGCTCACCGCTCGAGCGGCGAGGTCGCTCAAATACAGTTTCATCTGGCGTCTGACAGTCATCGCGGGGCTGGCCTTAGCCTTGGGACAATGCCACGACTCGTTCCGGAAGACGTCAGAGAAGACGCAGACGGGCCAGTGTAAGTCTGACCCGGTTGGGCAACGGCAGATCCTTGTAGAGAGGCCGCATCCAGAAGGCGTAACCGACGGCCATCAAGAGGGCCGCGCAGATGAGCAGCGGCGCGGGCAGGCGCCTCCACTGGGTGCCCAGAAACAGGCTCAGCCCGGCGATGGGTACGAAGCGAACGGCCCAGCGCGCGATCACCTCGTACAGGATGGTCCCGCTGCTCAAGTCCGCGGTACGCGGCAACAGCACGAGGCCCACGGGAAGCGTGGTCAGACAGCTGCTCAGCACGGTGGCGGCGGCGACGCCAACGAGTCCCCAGACGCGTCCTAGCACCAGCGCGAGCGCGATGTGCAACGCGCCATTGGCCAGGGTGATCGCGCCGATCTTTAGACGGTGGCCGAGTACACCGATTGGAACGACGGTCGCATGCACGAAGCTGAGCGCTAAAATATCCAGCGCGAAGACGGCGTTTAAGGTCAGTCCTCCGAAGCGGCTCTCGCCCACCCACAACCGCACGAACGCGGGGTTGAGCGCGAGCACCGCGCAGGCCACGCCGCCGGAGACGATGAGGTGGAAACGCATCATCGCGGCGACGACATGACGCACGCGCTCCCGCAGGCCTTCTCCTGCGAGTTGAGCCAGTCCGACCAGGCCGCTGTCCGGGAGCGCCCAGGACTGTTGCATCAGGATGAAGCCCATTCGCGAGGTGACGGCGAACATGGGGACGAGTGGGAGCTGACCTAGGAAGCCGATCAGCGCGTTGTTGCTGGAGAACGCCATCAGCCAACCGGTGGTCCCCAGCCAGGTTCCTAGGCCACCCGCGAAGATGGGTCGCGCGCGGGAGAGTTGAATTCGAGGCCACGCGCGCAAGAGCTGGGGCCGGAGCGTCTTGAGGCGAACGAAGGAGGCCAGCGACGTAAGCAGCGGCGGGACGGCGTTTCCCAGCGCGATGCCGTAGAGGCCGTGGCCTTTCCAGAGCAGCCCTAAGCTGAGGGCGATCTGCAGCAGGACTTGCAGCAGTCCCGCGGTGCCGATGAAGGCGAAGTCCTGCAGGCCGGTGAGCGCGCCGGTGAAGACCTTGAGTGGGTAGCCGATCGCCGTGAGGACGACCAACGCGACGACGGGTCCCAGAAGCAGTACTTGATCCGCGGCGTTGAGTTTGAGCAGCGACGCGTAACCGGTCCAGAGCCCGCCGGTCGCCAAGGCGAAGAGCACCCCCACGCCCAGTCCCGCGATCAGCCCGTGCGCGAGCAGCGCTCGAAGTCCAGGCGTGTCCTTCTTTCCGTCGGCCTCGGCGATCAGCCACGGCAGCACCGCGAAGACTCCTAAATCCGTGAGCGCCGCGTAGGCCACCAGTGCACCGGTCGCTTGCCAGGCGCCGTAGACGCGGTCGCCCAACGTGTCCAGCCAGATGCGGGTGAGGACGAGGCTGGAGAGGATGGACAGCGCGGACTGCGCGTAGGTGAAGCCGCTGAGGATCAGCGCGCGCCGGGTGCGGCCCATGGCGCTACTGGAGAGGTGGCGTCGGCTTTGGGTAAGCCAGCCCGCACGCGACCTTTCCTTCGGGCGTGTTCACGGCGCGGCAGTCGCAACCGGGCAGGAGCTGCGCACACTGGGCGTTGGCCTCGTCGCTGACGCTGACCCGTCCCTCATCGTTCGAAGCGCTGCGCAGGCAGGATTCCTTCTCAATCGAGTTGGTGGCGCAGTCGCACAGTTTCTCGGACAGCTGACGGCACTTCGACTTGCACCCGGCCGCCGTGAAAGCAAGCACCAGGAGAGTGAGGAGGGCGGCGGGACGCATAAGGGCGCGGGACAATGCCACAGGCCATCTTGGATGCAAGTGAGGGAGCGTGCGTGGCATCATTCGCGTCCCTTGATCCGCTTTCTCACCGGACGACCTGTCACCGCGGCGGTGTTGGCCGCTCTGATGCTGGCGATGCCCCTCTGTCTGGGCGGAACCGCTCGCGCCACGTTGCCACTCTTGGTGCTGCTCTCGGGGACGGCGCTGGTTCTCTCCGCGGTGGCGTCGCTGCGGCGCGGTCACACGCTGTGCCTGCCCCTCCCGGCCTGGATGTTGGGGCTGTGCTCTCTGATTACTCTCTTCCAGCTGATTCCGTTGCCGCCGTTCTTGCTCGCCTGGCTCTCGCCGCCCGCCGCCGAGCTTCGCGCTTTCAATTTGATTCCTCTGGGGCTCACCGGGTGGAGGCCCCTCTCGCTCGATGCCCCCGCGACTTGGAGGGAGCTGGCGAAGAGCTTGTCGTACCTCGCCGCGTTGCTCGCCGCCGCTCAGTTGGCGCGCTCCCGCGATTGGCGGCCGGTTATCTTGGGCGCTGTCGTGTTGGCTGCGGTGGTCACGGCGTTGATTGGCTACGGGCACGCGCTCTTTCGTCTGCATTCGCTCTTCGGCCGCTTTGTGTTCACCGACGCGCGGCCGCCTTTTCTCACCGTCTTCGGGAACCCCAATCACGCCGCGGCGTTCATGGCGGCGGGCAGCATGCTCGCGCTGGGGGTGGGGCTGGATTGCCGCGAGCGCCGTCACGCCTTGGCCTGGTGGGGCGCGGCGCTGGTCGCGGGTGTGGCGGTAGTGCTGACGCTCTCTCGAGGCGGCATTCTCTTCTGGTTGGTTGGGCAAGGGTTGTTCGTGCTGCTGATGCTGCGCGGCCGGCGCAAGCAGCGCGACGAATCCCTGGAGCCGCTTCCCGTCAAGCTCACGCCGGACTGGGTCGTGGTGGGGTTGATGGGGGCGCTCGCGCTGGGCGGGTTCATGGCTTACGAGGAGCTGCTGCGCGAGGCGAGGGCGGATCATTCCAAGGTCGAGCTCTGGCCGATGATGTTCCGCGCGGGGATGCAGTTCGCGCCGGCGGGGATGGGGCGTGGCGCGTATGAGAGCGCCTTCTCGCGGTTTCAGTCTCGCGACCCGTACACGCTTTACACGCACTCGGAAAACGTGGTGCTGCAGTTGTTGTCGGAGGTGGGATTGCCTGTCGCGGCAGGGCTGCTGACCCTGGCGATGCTCTGGTTTCGGCGGATTCTTAGGCGAAGGCGTGAGAGCGCCGTGGATGCGGCGGTGATTTCTGTTGTAGTCGCCACGGTGCTGCACGACTTCTTCGACTTCAGTCTGGAGTTGCCGCCCATGGCGGTGGCGCTCTGTTTGGCGATTGGCGTGTTGGAGCGCCCGGGATCCGGGCAGGGCGGCGGGCGTTGGAGTCTGGAGCCCGCGACGTTTCTGAAGCTGTCTCCTTTGCTTCCGGCGGCGGCGCTGCTCGCGGTGCTTCTGGGACGGTCAACGCTCGCGGCTTCTGAAGCGGCGGTGGCGCAGGCGCTGCGTGAACAGGATCCTCCGGCGGAGCTGATGGAGGTGGTCAAGCAAGAGGTGGATCGTCATTTCGCGGATTATTTGCTCTACAGCTTGGGCGGCTCGGGGTTCGCGGTGAGTGATCCGCTGCGTGCGTTGGCGTTCCTCAACCGCGCCTTGTTCCTCCGCCCGTTGGATGGTGACGCGCACTACGCGGCCGCGCGCGCGCTGTATCGGTTGCAGAAGCGCGGGCAGGCGTTTTTGGAGTACGGGCTCGCGTACGCGGCGATGCGGCGGTGGAAGCACACGGACGAACTTCTGGACGAAGCGGTGGCGCGCGCTCGTGGCGAGGAGTTGCGCAAGCTTGTGCCGAATGCGGAGGTGGACGGGGTTTCGAATGTGCTGCGTCGGCTGCAAGCGGCGGGGCGCACGGAGGAGCTGGCGCAGCTGCTCGCGTGGGCGCTGGAGACGGATGCGGAGGATCCGCGGGTGTTCGAGCTCTGGGCGTGGGAGGCGCATGCGCGTCGCGCCAAAGGGGACCTTCAAGGCGCGCTGCGGGCGATCACTTCGGCGGAGGGGTCCTCCGAGGGTGAGGCTCGGGTCGCGGTGCTCAAGGCGCAGACTCTGCTTCAGCTGGGTCGGTACCAGGAAGGCGTGAACACGCTGGAGGAGATGTCCGCGCGGCAGCCGGGGAACATTGAGGTGGCGTTCCAATTGGCGGAGCTGTTGACCCGCGCGAAGAAGCCAGCGCGCGCGCGCGCGGTGCTCAATCGGACGCGCCCGTTTCTGCAGAGCCCTTCGCATCGGCAGCAGACGTTCTGGTTGGAAGCGTCCACTTACCGTCAGGAGGGGCGGTATTCGCAGGCCCGGAAAGCGCTCGAATCCGCACACCAGCTGGCCCCGCGCGCGGCGGAGATTCATTTCGCCCTGGCGGAGATGGAGGAGCAGCTGGGTCGCTTCGCGGAGGCGATTTCTTCTGTGCGCAAGGGGATGGAATTGGATCCCAAAGGGGATGCACAGGCGAAATTGGCTTGGATTTCGCGGCTGCAAGAGGCCTTCGACCGCCCCGCGAAACAGGCGCCCCCTCCGTCAGCAACCGAGGGGTTGGAATGACCTCTCTTGGTGCGGCTTGCGGGAACGGTCGAGGGCTTCGTAACGTCTATCCGCCGAATTCCCTTGGAGTCCTAACCTGAGCGCTTCCCCCGCCGGTGCTGAACGCGGCCCGATGAGCTTTGGCTCATACGTGCTTGGTTCGCGCATTGCGCAAGGTGGAATGGGGGAGATCTACACGGCCATTCGAGTGGGGATTGGGAACTTCCGCAAGCCGGTGGCGATCAAGCTGCTGCTCTCCCACCTGGCGGATGAGGAGCACATTGTTCAGATGTTCTTGGGTGAGGCGTTCATCGCGGCGCGGATGAACCACCCGAACATCGTCCAGGTTTATGACGTGGGGCACGAGGCGGGCCGCTACTTCATGTCGATGGAGTTGGTTCGCGGCATTGCGATGTGGTCCTTCATCGGGGCGATGGCGAGGAAGGGGCAGAGGCTTCCGGCTTCGCTGATTTGTTACATCGGGCGGGAGTTGTGTGAGGGGCTGCATTACGCGCACGAGCTTTGTGATGAACAGGGTCGGCCGCTGAATGTGATTCACCGTGACGTGACGCCCGCGAACATTCTGCTCACGGAAGAGGGGCGCGCGAAGGTCACGGACTTTGGAATCGCGAAAGCCCGCGACGTCGTCACCAAGACGTATCCCGGCACAGTGAAGGGGACGCTGGAATATTTGTCGCCGGAGCAGGCGTCGGGTGCCCGGGTGGATCGCCGCGCGGATATTTATTGCGCGGGGGTCACGTTGTTTCATTTGGCGACCTATCAATCTCCGTTCTGGAAGGGGAATGACCTCGCCACGATTGAAGCGATTCAGAATGAACCGCTTCCGAGTCTGACGCGCATGCGGCCGGATCTGCCGAGTGCTCTGGCCACGGCGCTCTCGAAGGCGACGCACAAGGATCCGAACGGGCGGTATCCGACGGCGAAGGAGTTTCGCGACGCGATTCCGCCGGGACCTCCGCATGAGGTTTGTGCGGACGAGTTGGCGAAGCTGGTGCGTGAGGTGTTGGGGCCGGATCGTCCGGTGGCTCCGCATGTCGCCGCGACTGCGGCTCCGGCTCGGGGATCGGCGGGCGAGAAGACGGTGCAGATGGACAAGCGCGCTCTCCCGGCGGACCGGCCTTCGCTGGCGTCGGATGGGGACAGGATTACGGCCCTGGTCTCGGCGAAGGGGCTGGAGAGTGGCGAGACTTCGGTCCCGGTCCGCGTGAAGACGCGACGGACGCGCTGGGCCACGGCGGCGATTGTGGTGATGGTGGTGTTGGCCACGGCCGGGATCGCCGCGTACACGTTTGGTTTGCCGAAGCAGTTGTTGTCTTTGTTGCGTCGGTTTGAGCCGGACCTGGTTGCGTCGAAGGCGGTGGTTCAGGAGGAGGAGGTCCCGGCGACCGCGGGTAAGACGAGTTTGCGGACGGATGACCTTCCTCCTCCGGTCGCCGCGGTGAAACCCGTTGAGCCCGAAGAAGTCGTGAAGGCTCCAGACGAGAGTGGGGAGGTCGCGGAGGACGAGCGGAAGCGCGCGGCGGAGGAAAGGCGCGCGGAGTTGAAGGAAGAGCGGGCGCGTGAGCGGCGTGAGAGGGATAAGGACGATGACGATCGCAAGGGTCGCATGGGCTACCTCAATGTTCGCAGCGCGCGCACGGCTCAAGTTCTGGTCAATGGCCGCCGAGTAGGTGAGACGCCGCTCACCCGATACCCGGTTGCTCCAGGGGATGTGACGGTGATTCTAAAGACGTCGAGCGGCAAGACGGAGAAGCATGTCCTCCGCGTCTCGGCGGGGAAGCAGTTGGACCTGCGCGCGGATTTCAAGGATCGATGATCCCGCCCGGCGATCCGGGAGTTGCTCTCTCAGGGTTGGGCTTCGGATAAAAATGTCCAATAAAATCATAAGATTGATGATGATCAGATATTTGTTCATGATTTGGTGTTGAATTCGTGTGCACCTTTATGCATAATTATGCGTGCGAGGTGAAAAGTGCGAGCCGAGAGTAAGCGCGTAAACGTGACGATTCCCAAGGATGTGGAGGGGTTGTTCGCGTGGTTCCTGGAGAATGATCCGACTTTCGTGGGCGAGTCGGACGCTGCCGTTGCCGCTCACTTTCTCCGCATGGGACTTCAGCAGGCTTACGAGGCGGGGCTTCGCAACGCGGAGCCGATGGAGGCGGACGAATTCGCCCCGCTTGCGGCCAGTCAGGTAGCGGCGTTCAACGCGGCCGGTGAGTGAGCATGCCTTTCCGCGGAGAGGTCTACTACCCGGACGCGAACCTGCCTCCGGGTCAGGACATCAAACACAGTTGCGTGGTGCTTTCGCCGACTAACCTGCTCTCGTCGCAGGGCAACAAGGTGTTCGTCAACGTCGCGATCATCCGCAGCGCGTTCGGTCGGGGCGGTCAGCCGGCGAAGCTTGTACCGGGCCACAGCATCAAGGTGACACCTGCCGAGGCCTCGTTTTTGACGAACGACAGCTATGTCGAAACGCATCAGATCTTCGCGGTGCCGCTGATGCAGCTCCATGCGAAGCGACCGGTTGGACGCCTTGCGCAGCCGGTGATGGACAGGGTATTGGCAGGGGCTCGGCAGTTGTTCACCTGAGCCTCAACCGCCGAGCCGCGCCGTTTTTGCGCACGATCGAGCGGGTCACGCCTGCTGTTGAAAGTCGTAGACGTTGCCCAGCGCCAACAGTCGGGTCAGCTCATCCAGCGCTGTCATGCACTCGTGTGCGAGCGAAGGATCCTGCAAGTCCTTCGCGACGAGACGATCGCGGTAGTGCTTCTTCACCCACGCTGCGAGCGACTGGTGCAGCGCCTCATCAAAAACCACGCGCGCCTTGATGGCCTGTTGCTCCGCAGGGGTCATTGCCACGCGCAACCGCAGACACGCAGGTCCCCCGCCGTTGTTCATCGACTGCCGGAGATCCAAATAGTGGACGGCCTTCACCGGGTTGTCTTCAGCGACGACGCGATCCAGGAAGCGCTTGGCAGTGGGGGTCTGCTCGGCGTCACGCGGCGCGATGATCACCATGCTTCCATCCGCTAACTCCAACACCTGTGAGTTGAACGGATACGCCTTCACTGCGTCTTCAGCCGGCAGCTCGCCGTGGCTGGCCAGTGAGTAACGAAAGCGCTCGCCCAGTTTCTCCTTTAACGTCTGCATCAGCGCGTCCACGCCGACGAAGGCGCGCTCGTGCAGCATCAGGTACGACCGTGTTCCCACCGCGAGCACGTCGGTATGAAACGCTCCTCCGTCGATCCCCTCCGGGGTCTGCTGGGGAAAGAGGCACTGCGCGGGTACGAGGCAGTGCAGCCGCGCCAACGCTTCACTGGCCTCCAGCGTCTGCCGCGCGGGGAAGCGCTTGGGTGCTGAGAGATCTTTGTACGCGCTGCGGCCCCACGCGAAGAGATGAACC
>JBQTKE010000293.1:0-2892 GCA_052386435.1 Myxococcaceae bacterium | reverse complement strand
GCCGCGGAGGGATGGATCTGATCAGTGTCCATTCCTTCCGCGAAGAGAGCCGGGCTCTGCTGCGCGCGCAGCACCGCTTCAAAGTCGACCACCCCTTCGACGTTGGCCTGTCCGCGCAACCAGGCGTTGAAGCCCTTGCGCCGCGTCTGCACTTCTTCGAGCACGCCGACTGAGGTTCGTTCCTTTGGCACCAGCGTCGCCGCCCAGACGCGGCAGTGCGGGCGCAGCATTGAGTAGAGCAGCTCGGACTTCTGCGCGAGCGTGGGTACGTCCATCACGTGCAGGTCAGTCGTTCCCACGAGCACCACGCAGTCGGTGACGTTTTGAATGCTCCCCACGTCTTCAGCGAAGTATTTCAGCGCGTCGTCCAGCCCCTGTCCGGAGACAGATGCGTTGGCCACCGGCGCGCCCAGCGCTTTTGCGAAGAGCTCCGGCCAGGCTTTGCGAATGTCGTCCTCGGTGCCGACCATGTACCCCTCGGTGATGCTGTCGCCGATCGCGAGGAAGCGCGGCGTGAGGGGTTTGGCTTCCACGCTCACGCCGGTCACGCCCATCAACAGCGTCTGCGGCTCTGCGCCGGGGATGGCGCCTTGGGTTTGCGAGAAGGAGCCCAAGACGGACCAGCTGTCGGGGTAGTTGGTAATCGCGCTGGCGGAGAGCGCGCCGCTCGCCTCGAATGAGACATAAAGCTCTTGGCCGCGGCTCACCGGCAGCGTCACCCAATCGCTGACCACGCGGGTGCGCGCGGAGAGCGTGGTGCCTGCGACGTTTTCGAAACGCACAGCCACAGGGGCAGAGGAGAGCGCGCCGCCCGTTCCCGCGGGACCAATGCTCGCGCGGGTGATGTTCATCGTTCCGTCGCCCGCCTTGAAGGCCACGCGCACGCGGTTGCCGGACTCGGTGACAGGAATGCGGAAACGGAAGGTGGTGATGCTGCTCTGCGCGACCGACCAGCGCAGGGCGTGGGTGAAGGCGGGCACCTCCAGCGTGCGCTCGTTCACCGGCGTTCCAGAGTCTGGGACACCGCTGTCGACGGTGGGATCCGGTTTGGGCTTGGTCCCTGCGTCGGTCTCGACGCCGCCCACGTTGACCGGAGCCTGAGGCGAGACGCCGCCCCTCCAGTCATCACACGCCCCCAGCATCCCCAGCACGGCCAGAGAGCCCAGCACTTGAAATGTCCGCACGCACCCTCCCACGCGCGCCCAAGGTGGGTCCGCTCCCTTCGATCCGGAAGTGGGGGCCTGTAAAGCGTTGGTTAGTTCACGAACCAAAGCTTGGGACGGGTGAGCAGGGCGAAGGCTTCGCGGACCGTCCAATACAGCCGATCCGGCCAGCGGATGTTCCGCTCGGTCATCAGCGCTGGGCTGGCGTGTGGCGTCAACCCTGCGCGCCGGAAGTACCGAGTCGCTCGGAGCAGGTGGTAGGGATCAGAGACGAGCAGGACCTCGTGGATGCCCCTCGCCTGCAAGAGCTTCGCGGAGAAGTCCGCGTTCTCTTCGGTGGAATGGCTCTCCTCTTCGAGCAAGCAGGCCTCGCGCGGCACTCCGGCGGCGAGCGCCATCTTCAACATGGCCTGGGCTTCAGACGGAGGATACGAGCCGACGCCTCCGGAGAAGAGCAGCAGCGGAGCCAGGCCTTGGCGGTAGAGCGCCACGCCGTGCGCGACGCGGGCGTACAGTGCGGATGACGGGACGCCGCCCTCCAGCACGCGGGCGCCGAGGACCACGATGACGGGCGAGGCTCTGCGCGCGTCCTTCTGTCCGAAGCGGTCGACGACGAAGGTGAGCCCAAAGACGCCCGCGGTGAGCACCCCCAGCGCGCAGAGGATGAAGCGGATCGCTCTGTTAGACGTTTCCTTCAAGGTTGAGCTTTCTGTGTTGGACGCCAGTGGGTTGGGTGCGTTGCAGGACCAGCGCTCTTTCTGCTTCAGCCCAGACGAGCGGTCCAAGAACTTGCCAGTGAGACGGGGCGAAGATCTCCAGGCGCAGGAGGGCCGCGGTGAAAGCGACCTCGGGGCGCGGACCCTCGGGCTCGGTGGTTCTCTGCGCTTCGGCTTTTTCTTCGAGCTGGATGACGGAGCGTTGGAGTGCGTCGAGTGCTCGCGCGCGCAGCGCCTCGTCGACGGTCACTTCAGACCAGGGCGTGAAGAGCGCCGCGAAGGCGTCTGCGTGAATGCGGACCACTTTGGCCTTGGGTAAAGTCTCCTCCAGCTTCGAGACCACCTCGCGCAGGACCGCGTCGCCCATGGAGAAGCCGTAGCGGACGTTGAAGCGGATCAGCCGGTGCACATCGATGATCAGCGCTTCGACTTTCCAACCGGTGTGGCCATGCAGCGAGTGGTCGTAGTCGCGATCCAGCAGCGGTCCGGCGACCAGCGCCGAGCGCGCACAGGCTCCCGAGCGATCCTTCGCGCCGCGCCGTTCGCGCTCGGCGGTGATCAAACTCTCCAGCGCGTCCTCGGCACGGGCGGAAGGGTAGAGCTGCGTCAGGAGTTGTCGCTGCTGGTCATCCACCAAACCCACGGTCACCTCGAAAAGGCGCGACTCAACAGGTTCCAAGACCTCACCGCAACCGGGGTGCCTGGGTCGACATCGCCTCGGATGACGATTTTGGGGCGAATGCCACCCCCGGAAAAAGGCAGCGTGGGTGCTCGAAGCCCGTAGTGCTAGGGTCCTTGGGCACTATGGGACTTCAGATCGAAGAGTCGAAAGTCGGAACAGGGACCGAAGCCACTGCTGGGAAGAGTGTCACCGTGCACTACGTCGGTACGCTCACCAACGGCTCGAAGTTCGACAGCTCGCGTGACCGTGGACAGGGGTTCCGGTTTCGTCTGGGAGCCGGCGAGGTCATTAAAGGC
Source organism: Myxococcaceae bacterium (assembly GCA_052386435.1). GTDB lineage: Bacteria > Myxococcota > Myxococcia > Myxococcales > Myxococcaceae > JBQTKE01. The sequence continues at coordinate 35 of JBQTKE010000293.1, read as the reverse complement.
TGGGATCAGGGCGTGGCGGGGATGAAGGTCGGCGG
>JBQTKE010000292.1:0-3349 GCA_052386435.1 Myxococcaceae bacterium | reverse complement strand
CTCGGCGGGACCACCGCCAGCAGCCGACGCGAAATCCGCAGACGACGTGACGGCGAAAAGCGCGCTTCCCCAATACCTCCGCATGAACCTTCATCGAATGTTGTGGGTGGTCGTTGCTGTCTCGCTGACCGGCTGTGTTCATGGCCGGTACACAATGCCGGTGTCGCGCTACGACGCGCACGCCATCTATCCCTCCGTTGTCTCGGTGGCGCAGCAGCAGGGACATCAGGCGTGGCTCAACGGAGAGAATCTCCAGGTTGAGCTCAGCGATGGCACTCGGTTGATCTGGTACCCGCAGAACGACAGCACGGTGGGGCTTGGCATCAAGCTCGCCGGTGAGGTCCCCGCCGCGGAAGAGGCACCGCGCGTTGCCGCGGCGAAAGAGAAGGCGGACAAGCTTTGGCAGGACGCGCTCTCGGCGCGACAACTCTATGGTGCAGGGGCAGCGGTTCCGGTGTTGGTCGTTGCGGCGGGCTCCGCTCCGGCGCTGCCCTCTGACTGCAAGTTCGGTTCGGATGGACAGAAGGTCTGCGGTTACGACTGCCGGCTGGGATCGAACGGCCGCGCGTACTGCGCCAGCACGCCGGATGGTCGGTGTGCGATGAACACGGACGGCACAGTGAGCTGCGGGCGCGATTGTCGAATGCAGGCGAACGGCCGGAACCTCTGCAACTGACGACATTCTTGTCCTGAGCCCGCTGAGACACGCGCGTCGCAGCGGGCTCTTTCGACAAGAGATTCAGAGATTTTGCTTCGGCACAGGTGCTGCTTTAAGGTTTGCGTCTCCCCAAGCTCACCGGGGACCTCAACCAGGAGCCGAACCCCGATGAACAAGTGTCCCCGCTGCGATGGATTTCTTCCCTCTGCCGCGAGCAGCTGTCCGAACTGCCGCAGCCGAATCCCCACGTGGCTCAAGGTTTCGTTCGCGACGCTCGCCGCGGGAGCAGCCGGCGTGACGCTCTCTGCATGTTACGGCGCGCCCTGCACGGCGCGATTGCCAGACGGGGGCGTGGACTACGATTCCTGCAGCTACAACCCCTGCAACAACGGGACGCTCGCGGATGGCGGCGCCTACGGCAAGGATCCCGCGGTTTCGGAGTACTACAACTGCAAGGGAGACGGCGGGACTGACGCTGGCACCAGTGACGGAGGGTAACCGCTCGTGTCGCGCTCCTTCGACGAGCTGTTCGGTCGCGCAATTGTCGAATGCGGCGCACGGCGACACCTTCACAACTGACGACATTTTTGTCCGGAGCCCGCTCTGACTGCTGCGTCGCAGCGGCTCTCCGGGCACAAGATTTTTGCGTCGGCACAGCTGCTGCTTAGGCTGACGCTCTCGACATTGTCGGGACTCAAACCAGGAGCTGACTCGGATGCAGAAGTGTCCCCAGTGTGATGGGTTCCTCCCCTCAACTTCCAGCACTTGCCCAAACTGCCGCAGCAGCATTCCCACTTGGCTCAGGGTTTCGTTCGCGACGCTTGCTGCCAGCGCGGTCGGATGCACGATCAGCGCCCTTTACGGCGCGCCGTGCACTGCGCGGTTGCCGGACGGGGGCGTAGACGGTCAGTGCAACTATGACCCCTGCGACCTGACGCTCGCGGATGGCGGCTCCTACGGCGCGGATCCGGAGCTGTCCAAACAGAACAACTGTCCGGTGGATGTCGACACGGACGCCGGCACCAGCGACGGAGGGTAACCGCCCATGTCGCCCTCCCGGGACGAGCTGTTCCGTCGCTTCGACGTGAAGATGCGCTTTCAACCGCGCTACGTGGTGTGGGAGCTCACACTCGCGTGCGATCAACTCTGTACTCACTGCGGATCGCGCGCACAGGAGGCTCGGCCCGGCGAGCTCTCCTTGTCGGACTGCAAGCGGGTGGTGAAACAGCTCGCGGAGTTGGGCACGTTCGAAGTCGTGCTGATTGGGGGAGAGGCATACCTCCATCCAGGCTTTCTCGAGATCGTCCAAGAGCTGCGTGCTCACGGAATTCGTCCCAGCATGACCACTGGCGGTCGGGGGGTGGATGCACGGCTTGCACAAGCGATGGCTCGTGCGGGGATGCATTCAGTTTCAGTCAGCATTGATGGCCTGGAGCCGACCCACGATCTGATGCGCGCGACAAAGGGAAGCTACGCGGCGGCGATCTCGGCGCTGCGGCACCTTCACGCCGCCGGAATTCGCACAGGGTCCAACATCAATCTCAACCGACTCAATGAAGCGGATCTCGAACCTCTCTACGAGATTCTCAAGGGGCTGGGGATTCGAGCGTGGCAAGTGCAGATCACCGCACCGCTTGGACGCGCCGCGGATCGAGCAGCGATGTTGCTGCAGCCTTGGGATCTGCTCACGTTGATGCCGCGGATCGTCGCGTTGAAAAAGCGCGCTTACGACGACGCTCGCATCGCGGTACAGCCCGGAAACAACCTGGGCTACTTCGGTCCCGAGGAAGGTCTGCTTCGCTCTCCGCTTCCTTCGACTTCCGATCACTTTCTGGGCTGTCAGGCGGGTAAGCAGGTGCTGGGCATTGAGTCGGACGGCGCCGTTAAAGGCTGTCCTTCCTTGCAGACGTCCGCCTATGTCGGCGGCAACGTGAAGCAGGAACGACTGGCGGAGATCTGGGATCACGCGCCCGCGCTGAGCTTCGCGCGCAAACGGACCGTTGAAGATCTCTGGGGCTTCTGTCGCGAGTGCCCGTTCGCGGAGACGTGCTTGGGCGGTTGCACGTTTACCGCGCACTCGGTGCTGGGAAGGCCGGGGAACAACCCATACTGCCACTTCAGAGCCAAGACACTCGCGGAGCGCGGAATCCGCGAACGACTGGTGCCCAAGGTCGCCGCACCGGGTCTGCCTTTCGACAATGGTGAATTCGAGATCCGCGAGGAACCGCTGAATGCGGCGGATGTGCGACCTCCCTCACCTCGTGAGCTGGTGAGAAGACAACGTCTGCCTTGAACAGGGAGATGCCAGCTGGCAAGCGCGCCTCCAGAATGTCCGCAACGCGAGGACACCCTTTCATGGCGATGCATCAGCGCGGTTGGTGGATGTTGGTCTGCTTGTGCGCGTGCGGCACGTCGCCCTCGGCGCCCGAGAACGGAGCACCTGACCCGCTGGTGATGGAGCCGCCGGGAACGGGGCCCTCAACGGGTGGTCCGGGAGCTCAGCCAGTCGACGCCGGCGTGTCAGGCGATGCTGGTTCATCGGTCGACGCAGGCGTTTCGCAGCCTATTGACGGAACGGGCGCCTTCGGTTGGGTGCAGACCGACGTCACCACGCCGCACCAGTTCTTCTCTGCCGCCGCGGTGGACGACAAGGGCTTCATCTACGCGTTGAAGATCGTCGACAGCCAGACC
>JBQTKE010000291.1:0-7855 GCA_052386435.1 Myxococcaceae bacterium | reverse complement strand
GCTCACGGGCGACCACAAGCGCGTCGGCATTCTGTTTCTGGGCAGCGTGGTGGTGGCGCTCTTCATGGGCGGCGTCATCGCGCTGGCGATCCGGCTGGAGCTGCTCACGCCAGGCCCCACGGTGATGGACGCGCAGACGTACAACCGCTTCTTCACCTTGCACGGGATCATCATGATCTTTCTATTCATGATCCCCGCCATCCCCAGCGGCTTGGGCAACTTCTTCCTACCGATGATGTTGGGCGCGAAGGACGTGGCGTTCCCGAAGATCAACCTGCTGACTTGGTACCTCTACTTGGCCGGCGCGGGTGTCGCGCTCTGGGCGATGATCCACGGCGGCGCGGACACCGGCTGGACCTTCTACGCGCCGTACAGCACAACGTCACCGACCAAGGTCGCGCCGATTCTCCTGGGCCTGTTCATCATCGGCATGTCGTCGATCTTGTCCGGCGTGAACTTCATCGTGACGACGCACACGCTGCGCGCGCCGGGCCTGACTTGGATGCGACTGCCTCTGTTTGTCTGGGCGCTCTACTCCACCGCGCTGATTCAGGTGCTGGCCACGCCGGTGCTCGGGCTCGTGCTGTTGTTGGTTGCCGCCGAGCACGCGTTTGGGTTCGGCCTCTTCGATCCAGCGCGCGGTGGAGATCCCATTCTGATGCAGCACCTGTTCTGGTTCTATTCGCACCCCGCCGTGTACATCCAGGTGTTGCCGGCGATGGGGGTCATCTCCGAGACCATCTCCACCTTCGCGCGCCGGAACATCTTCGGTTACCGCATGGTCGCCGCGTCGTCGTTGGGCATCGCCATCGTCGGTTTCTTCGTGTGGGGTCACCACATGTTCGTCGCCGGCCAATCGACGTTCATTGGCGGCGTGTTCGGAATATTGTCGATGCTCGTCGGCGTGTTCACCGCGATCAAGGTCTTCAACTGGGTGGGCACGCTCTACAAGGGCGCCATCTCGTTCACGACCCCGTTCGCCTATATCTGCGGCTTCTTGTTCTTCCTCGTCTTCGGCGGAATGACCGGCGTCGCGGTGGCCACCGTATCCTTGGACGTGCACTGGCACGACACCTACTTCGTCGTCGCACACTTCCACTTCATCATGGTGGGCGCGGTGATGATGGCGTTCCTCGCCGGGCTCCACTACTGGTTCCCGAAGATGTTCGGACGCATGTATCCAGAAGGTTGGGGACTGGTCGCCGCGTCGTTCATTATCTTGGGCTTCAACGCCACGTTCATTCCGCAGTTCCTCTTGGGGAACCTGGGAATGCCGCGACGCTACTTCCAATATCCGGAGCACTTTCAGCCGCTCAACGTCGCGTCGACCGCGGGTGCCTCGCTGCTCGGCTTCGGGTTTTTGATCATCCTCATCTACCTGGCGCTCTCGCTGCGCTACGGCAAGGTCGCCGGTCCGAATCCGTGGGGATCGCGCGGGTTCGAGTGGGATTCCCAGTCACCGCCGGTGAAGCACAACTTCGACGAGCAGCCGATCATCACGGGCATTCCGCACGACTACGGCGAGACTGTCCCTGTGCCGAACACGGGGGTTCCCAATGTCGTCACCTAACTCCTCGCAGCCGTTCCTCGCCGAGCACTTCGCCACGCTGAACCACCAGCGTCACGCGGCGCGCGTGGGGATGTGGCTGTTCCTGATCAGCGAAGTGATGCTCTTCGCCGCGCTGTTCACCGCGTACGCGACGTACCGGAATTTGTTCCCCGAAGCGTTCGCCGCCTGCTCCGCGCACCTGGACACAGCGATGGGGACCGTGAACACGTTCGTGCTGCTGACCAGCTCACTCACGGTGGCGTTCGCGGTGCACTACGCGAGGCACGAGAAGGGAAGGCTCGCCGCGTTCTTCTTCGCCGCGTCGCTGCTCTGCGCGTTCCTGTTCTTGGGGATCAAGGCCAAGGAGTACGCGCACCACTTCAACATCGGCGCGCTGCCCGGGAAGTACTACTCGCTGCAGGAGATCCAGCTCCCCGGCGCGAGCCTCTTCTACACGTTCTATTTCTTCTCCACCGGCCTCCACGCCATCCACGTTTTGATTGGAATGGGCCTGTTGATCTGGGTCGGCGTGCGCAGCTGGCGCAACGAATTCACCGCCGAGCACTACACCGCGCCCGAGTTCGCCGGCATGTACTGGCACCTCGTCGACCTGGTGTGGATCTTCCTCTACCCGCTGCTCTACCTCATCTAGAGGCGCGTTCATGGCGACCAACTCCCCCGCTCACCGCTCCACCGCGCACGGCGATCAAGCCCACGGCTCGCTCGGCCTCTACGTCGTCATCTGGCTGGTGCTGCTTGGCCTGACTGGATTGACCTACGTGCTGGCGAAGGCGCCGCTGCACAGCTGGCATGTGCCGGTCGCGTTGGGCATCGCGTCCACGAAGTCTCTGCTGGTGCTCGCGTTCTTCATGCACCTCAAAGACCACTCCGCGGTGAACCGCGCGTTCTTCATCCTCTCCTTTGTGTTCGTGCTCACACTCTTGGGCGGCGTGATCGGTGACGTGGTGACGCGGTTGCCGACGGCGAATCCAAACTTCAATCCGTACCCTGAGATTCACGGCGCGCCGGCCGCGCCTGGACCTCAAGGCGGCCACGCGCCGGAGAAGCCCGCGCACTGAGATGGGCTTGTTCGGCGCCAAACGCGTGCAGCGCTGCACTGGACTCTGGCCGACCCAGTGGTAGCGAGCCCGAGCTTCATCTATATACATTCTATATGGCACGCATACTCCTCGAGCTTGAGCCGGAGCTCGCTAAAGCACTCGATCGCGTTGCACCCGCTCAGTCGCGCAAGCGCTCACGTTTCATTCGTCTGGCGATTCAGCGAGCACTCATGGATTTGGAGGAAATCAACACCCAAGAGGCTTATCGACAACAGCCGGAAGAGTCAGTCGCACTGCTCGCGGAAGCCTGGGACGAGTGGAAGCCGAGAGTTCCTCGACGAAAGACGAAGCGATGAAGCAGTACGAGGTTTGGTGGGCGGAACTTCCCGCTCCGGTCGGGCGCCGCCCGGTCTTGCTGCTCTCTCGCAACGCAGCCTACGAGTTTCTTAGCCGCATCCTGGTCGTGGAGATCACGACGACCTTGCGCGGCATAGCTCAGGAGCTCGCCTTGTCGAAGCGCGATGGGCTGCCCGCTCGATGCGTTGCAAATTTCGACAACCTCCACCAGATCCCCAGAGCAGCGCTGGAGAGGCGAGTTTGCTCATTGAGCTCCCGAGTCGTCGAGATCAAGAAGGCGCTCGGTTACACCGTGGCCTGGCCCGAGCTGACGCTGCCGGAATGACGTAGACGCGGAGCGCTGAGCACTCAGGCCCGCTTCTCCAGTTTCCGCGCCGCGTGCCAGAGGTCCCAGCCGGACTGGAGGTTCATCCAAACCTCGGGGGTGGTGTCGAAGACGTGCGCCAGCTTGATGGCCATCTCCGCGCTGAGACCCCGCTTGCCGTGCACGATTTCGCTGACGACGGGCGGCTCGACGGACAGCTTCAGTGCGAGGGCGCGCTGGGACATGTGGAGGGGCTTGAGAAACTCCTCAAGGAGGATTTCGCCCGGGTGGTTGGGGGGTCGGTTTTTGGGAAGCATGAGGGTGTGCCCCGGAGGATTGGGTTGGGTTCAGTGGTAGTCGACGATTTCGACGCCGCTTGCGTTGCCGGCGACGAAGGTAAAGCAGATGCGGTACTGATCATTGATGCGGATGCTGAACCCGGTCGCGGGGTTGATCTCTTGCCATAGAGTAGACGGTGCGACCCGACTGCGCGACGGGTCGGCGACCTCGCTGAATGAGCGCGGCTCTTTGGCGACGCAAAAAGAATCGCAGTCGTTTCTTGCCGTGCCCACGCGGACAGGCAAGCTCCGTGTCGCTTCACCCGCACTCACGCAATCGGAAGGGGGAACCATGCCGAAGCTGCAGAGGTCGTTGCTGGCCGTCGCCCTGTTCATGTCGTCAGTCGCTTGGGCTCAGTCGCAGGACGCAGTGGTTGGAGAAGGATCCGCGGGAGGAAATCCCTTCTCGGTCGACGCTGTGAGTTGCTGAATTTTTGTGAAGCGCGCGCCGCCGAGCAAACGACGCTCGGACGGCGCTGCGTCGTTGCTGCGATAGCCCGGCGCACTGTTTCGATTCAGGAGCGGCGCGACTTTCTCTTAGGGAAGTGAAGCCCGAAGTCGAGTGTGTCGATGTTGCAACGCGCGCAACTCTGTGCCCGATGACTTGGAGTCGCTTTTCCGCGCCGGCAATCAGCGTCGGATTGAAAGTCGCACTTACAGAGTGACGCGCACGGTGTACGCGCGCCGGCACGCAATCTCCCGTCATCACGGCGTCCGTATCCGACGGAAACAGCATCTCCGCAACATCGATAACGACTCCGATCCAGTGAGGAACGGAGCAACCATGCCTTCTCCCAAATTCTTAGTCCACGCGAGGCCGCCGTCCGCCTTCAACGAGGTGGTCGCCCGCAACGGAACGCTGCGCCGTCAGTACCGCGACCTCGAAGATGAGGTTCTTTGGATGTCCCCCACTGAGCGCGACGCCGCCATTCGCCGGAGTCGGGTGGAGTTTCAAGGCGACAACGCGCTCTCGCCCGTTCCCCGCGTCTTCGAACACGATGAGTTCGAGCAACTGAAGTTGGGCGTTCAGCAGCGTGCCACCGCGCTTCAAATGTTCATCGCGGATCACGTGTCTGGACAAAAGACCTACGCGAACGTGATCGCGCCAGAGCTTGTGGAAGCGATCATCGCGCGAACGCACGAGACGGGCTTCGAGGTGTTCGCGAATAGAGCGAAGAGCTCTTTCCCCTACGGTCCGGACATCATCCGCGACCCGGCAGGCAACTTCCGCGTCGTCGAAGACAACATTGGCTTCATCGGCGCCCAGGAGATCTCCACAAGGCACGCGAGGTGCTCTTCAAGATCAATCCCGGGCTCAAGGAGAAGCTCCCCGAGCTCAACGACATCGATGACTACTTCCGAGCCGTCGTCGACCAGGCGCGCGCTCAGGCAAATCCGCCGAACGGCAAGATCGTGATCTACATGGTGCCTCCGTTCGAGGACAACGAGAGCAACCGCCTGGCGAAGGTCATGGCGCGAATGGGTGTCGAGATGGTGACCCCGAAGGGTCGCCAATTGTCCGTCACGGAAGACGGCGTCTTTATGCGCGCTACGCCTGACGCAGAGCCAGAGCCGGTGGGCTTCATCTTCCTCAACGGCGAGCACCGGTGGATCGACGCCTCGCATCCGCTCACCCGTCGGGCCTTCTTCATGACAGAGGCGGAAGAAGTGTTGGACGCTCCAGAAACGACGGCGAAGGTGCGTGCGCAGATCAAAGCCGCGTTGATGCCGGACCCTGTAACGGGCGAGGTGAACATCGCCGCGGTCGAGCGCGCCCTGAAGAAGACGGACGAGCTGGACCTGCGCATGTGGAGGGACGCGCGAGCCATTCCAGGACTGATGGACGCGATTGCGCAGGGCAAGGTGGGCACCGACTACACGCCAGGAATCGATTTCATGGGCGACAAAGAGTTCAAGCTGTACGTGGACGACCTGGTCAGGCACTACCTGCGCGAGGAGCCGCTGCTGCCGAGCATTCCCGTGCACAGCTTCGTGAAGACCGTGAACGGTGAGACCGTGCTCGACGAGACGCAGTTCTCCCGCTTCCTCGAAGGCGCCGCGTACAAAGAGAACGTCTTCAAAATCGTCAACGGCCGCGGAGGCAAGGGCGTCTACATTGGCCCGAAGATGAGCGCGAAGGATGTGCAAGAGCTCCGCGAGCTGATTCGCGCTAATCCCAGCATGTACGTCGTTGAGCCGTTCATTCCCATCTCTCGTCACGACGGAAAGGTCGTCGATCTGCGCATGATCTCTGCGGTCACCGAGGACGGCGTCATCGTGGCGAACCCGCCGTGGTGCCGCGGGGTTCCGCAATTCAGCGGCAACGGGAAGGTCAACATCAGCGACAGAGGCGTAGAGATCGCTGCGGTCGTTCGATCGCCCAAGAAGACGGACGCGCCTGGATAGCGTGCGCCGGCGCTCTTCGCGCAGAGGCCCACCACGCTCGCTCCTGGCTTCTAAGAAGGTGGCCGAAGGTGGCCGGTCCTGTAGGTGCTGGAGAAGCTGCAGTCCACCACGGCGACGGTTCGCTACGACGGCAATCTCTACCGGCTGACGGTGTACAAAAGCGGCGCGCGAGATGGCTACGTTCGCCTCTCCCGATCTGAAGAAGTCACCCTAAGGAGGGCACCGGGTCATGGAAGTGCTGGTGGTGGGGGCGGGACCAACCGGACTGACGGCGGCGCTGGAGCTCAAAAGCCAAGGCGTGGACTGCCGGTTGATCGACACCGCTCAACGTCGCTCCGAACACACCCGCGCGATTGTCGTCCACGCACGCACGCTGGAGCTGCTGCAACGGCATCGGCTCGCATCCACGCTGCTCTCGCTCGGCACGACGGCGTTGGGCGTCTCCGTGCGAACCAAGCGAGGCGAGCGCGCTCGCGTGAAGCTGGAGGACCTTGGCGTCAAGGACTCGCCCTACCCGTACGTGCTCTTCATCTCCCAAGCCGACACGGAGAAGACGCTGGAGGCCAAGCTCTCGCAGCTGGGAGCGCAGGTCGAGTGGGGCGTGACGCTGGAGGCCGTGGAACAAGGCGCCGAAGGCGTGGTGTCCACCGTGCGCCACGCCAACGGTCGCAAGGAAGTGATCCGTTCGCGCTTCGTGGTGGGAGCTGATGGCGCGCACAGCGCGGTGCGGAAGTCACTGGACCTGGTCCTGGAGGGCGAGACCTATCCGCAGACGTTCCTCCTCGCCGACGCGGAGCTCTCGGGAGAGACGCAGCCAGGAATGCTCACGGTGTTTCTGGGCACGGAAGGATTGCTGATCATTTTCCCGTACAAGCAGCCGGGACGTTACCGCGTGATGGCCACGCGCAGTTCGTCCAACGAGGCAGAGCCAACCCTCCAGGAGTTTCAAGCGCTGCTCAACGCCGCCACCACCACGCCGCCGAAGATCGAGAGCGCGTCGTGGCTCGCGCAGTTTCGACTGCACCACCGCGGCGTCAAGCGCTACTCGAAGGGCCGCATCTTTCTCGCGGGGGATGCCGCGCACCTCCACAGCCCCGCCGGCGGCCAAGGGATGAACACCGGCATTCAGGACGCGGTCAACTTGAGCTGGAAGCTGGCCATGGTTCTTCGCGGTGAGGCAACGGAGGGAATTCTCGAGAGCTACCACGCCGAGCGTTTTCCCATTGGACAGCAGCTGCTCGCGGTGACCGACCGCATGTTCTCGTTCCTCAGTGGATCCAATCGGACGCTGGTGCGGTTGAGGAACGCGATCGCGCCGCGGCTGTTGCCTCCACTGCTCGCGCGCGAGTCCATGCGCGCCCGCGCGTTTCGCTTCGCCTCACAGCTGGCGATTCGCTACCGGCGCAGTCCTCTCGTCGAGCAGCGCGACCAACGCCTTCCTCGAGCGGGCGATCGTGCGCCAGACGCGCCGATGCCGAGGGATGGGAACCTGCTCGAGCGGCTCGACGGGTTCCATCACACGCTCTTGGTGTTTCAGAATGCCGGCGAGAAACCCGGGACTTTCAGTGGCCTGCCCGGGTGGATCACCCCGCTGATCGTCACCGAGTCCGCGGAGCCTCTGCGAGATCGCTACGACGCGCACGATCCAACGCTAATCTTGATTCGTCCCGACGGTCACATCGCGTATCGACAGACCGGCCTCAACACCGACGCGCTGCAGACGTTCCTCAACGCCCGCTACGTCTGTGGGGTCAGGCTTTACCCTCTTACCCTCGGCGGGGCGCGGAGAGTGAGGAAAAACCCGTTCCGCAGCGTGTAAGAGTGTAAAGCCTGACCCCCT
>JBQTKE010000290.1:0-4164 GCA_052386435.1 Myxococcaceae bacterium | reverse complement strand
AGCTTCAGCAAGGGTCGAGCGAAGCTCAAGCCGGACGAGCGGATGTGTCACGGGACCAAGGACGCCAAGCTCAGCGTGGTGGAGTTCTCTGACTTCGAATGTCCGCATTGTCTGGCTGCGCTGCCGGTGGTGGAAAGCTTGGTCAAGGGTGGGAAGGCGAAGGTCTGCTGGCTTCCGTTCCCGTTGGCCTTCCCGCACTCACAGCTCACCGCGCAGGCAGCGCTCTTCGCGCGCGACGGGGGCAAGTTCTGGCCGGTGCACGACGCGCTCTTCGAGCAGCAGATGACGATGGCGCCGGAGGTCATTCACTCCGTGCTAACGAAGAACGGACTGAACGTCGCCGACTTCAAGAAGGCCGTGGCGTCCGGGAAATACACCGCGGAGATCAACGGCGCCAAGGACAGCGGAAGAGCCGGTGGGGTGAGCTCCACGCCGACGCTGTTTTTGGAAGGCCGCCGCTACGACCTGCCGCTCACGCCAGAGCTCCTCGAGCACACCGTCGATGACGAGCGCGAATGGCAAGCGAACAACCGCGGGTGGGCGGCGGATTAAGCGTCGAAACCTATGGCCGCGCGTCTGATTCTAGATTCGAAGGGGACCTTGACCCCGGAGGGCGCGGAGACAGAGCGCGCTTTGGTGGGTCGGTCCGGTACGTACGTCCTGTTGCCTACGCAGCCGGACTGGCTGTGCCTGGTGCGTTCGCCGCCGCAGGGAGGCAGCGCCCAGAAGCCGCGCGTCGTGCTGTCCGGCGATGCGGGCGCATTCCCGCTCTCGGACTTCATCGCGTTCCTCGCCCAATCGCGGTTCTCCGGCGTGCTGCGGCTTCATGCGCCCGGCGGAGAGAAGGCCATCCTCTTCAGTGACGGCGACGTGCGCGGCGCCAGCTCGGATGACCCGAACGATCGACTGGGCGAAGTGCTGGTAAAGCTGGGCTACGTGGCTCGCAACGCGGTGGAAGACGCGCTGCGCGAGCATCCGCCCTCCAAGCTTGGCCGAGCGCTGGTGGAGAAGGGCGTGCTGCAAGCCCATGAAGTCTTCCGCTGCGTGACCCAGCAGGTCTCCGACATCTTCCACTCCGTCGTGACCTGCAAGCAGGGCCTGTTCGTCCTGATCGATCAGGATCTCGAAGAGAAGGCCGGTCAGAGCCTGCAGCTGTCCACGCAAAGCCTGCTGATGGATTCGGTGCGCCTGGTCGATGAGCTGGCGCACTTCCGCAAGAAGATCCCGCACGGGCAGATCTACGTGCAGAAGAAGCGCGCCTCCGACGGGAAGCTTGAAGAAGACGAGGACCGCGTATTGGCGGCAGTGGACGGCGAACGCACCGTGATGGGGCTGGGCCAGGCCGCGAAGCTCTCCGAGTTCGACGTCACCAAGATTGTCTACCGGCTGCTCGAAGGCGGTTACGTCACCGTTCAGGAGAAGCGGCCCGAACCCGTGGCGCCCGCGTCGTCAGGGCGGCTCACCGGAGGGCCGGGCGGCAAGAAGGACGCGTTCTACTTTGTGCGCGTCTTCAACTTCATCTTCCGCGAGATCCGCGACGAGATGGCGAAGCAGCGAATGGAGAAAGAGTTCATCGCCGCCGCAAACGCCGCGCTCACCGGGCAGGCGCTCTCGCCGTCGCCCGTGCTGATCGGCATGCAGTTCACGTCTGAAGGCTCGTTGCCCGAAGACGAGCTGCTGCGGCTGTTCGAAGCGACCAAGTCACAGCTCGGCTCAGAGCCCCAGGCCGCGCTGAAGCAGGCGCTCTCCGACGTCATGTTCTTCCTGCTCTTCCAGGCGGGAGAGCTGCTTGAGTCGAAGGCCGACGAGGACCTCGCGCGGCGGGTCAAAGAGCTGCTGGCGACGATCGATTAGCGCGGAGAGTGGTGCCGGTCGGTCAACTCCACACACCTACCAGGGGGAAGTGGCTGCGCAGCTTCCTGCTGAGGAAGTTGGGCGAACGGGGCGAGTCGTTGAAGGTGTCAAACAGGTTGCGCCAAAGACTGGGTTGGTCAGTTTCAAAATCCCATCGGTACCGGGCCTGAGACTTGAGATTGCCCATCTCCTGAAATGCGGCGCGCAGCTGTTCACCGATGGAGGCTTGCAACTCCGGGTCTGTTTCCACTTCGCGCGTAAACAGATGCCATTGGATCCGGTGCGTGTCCGCCCCGTGGTTGAGATCGCCGAAATACAAGTCGCGGAACAAGGTCCCGCTGCGGAGCATGGCGACGAAGTCGGCCCCGCCCACAAAACTCGTCACGTCAACCGCGGGCGGAAACCCGTGACGTGCTTCGGCGTCGGAGATCAGCTTCCCGCGTGCCTCCTCAAGGGGCAGCGCCCGGTCCGCCGCTTCATTGACGACTTCGCGCTCAAAGCGTTGAAGCGCTGCCGCGTACCGGTCTGGGCTGTTCACGAAGTCGAGCAGTGCTTGATAGGTCGATGCGTGCGGGATGGTTGAGCCATCCTCAAAGGTCGGAACGTTTGCAATCGTCTGGGGCGCGCTGAGCTCTCTCATGAGCCCGTCCCGGTTGGCCCTCTGCATGGCTGCCACCGAAGTCTCAAGCTCCGCGCGCGCGGCTTGGCGCAGCTTCGGCGTCGGCGCGTTGGCGCACAGCCCCAAGAGCCCGGTGGCGATGCGGCGCTGCTCATTGCCCAGCAGGCGCTCACCGCGAGACTGGGCGGCAAGTGAATCCAACTGAGCCTGAGCGGCCGCCGGCTCCACTGCGTTGACTGGAGTCTCAGCGCCCTTCGCAGCTCCTCCACTGGAGGTGCCGGTGGACGGCTTCCTCACCGGCGGCTTCGCGACGTCCGCATAGACGTCTTGGACGTGAGGGTCCGGAGCCGCTGCGGTGGCGTGAGGTTGGGTGCGCTGGCCCTCAACCCGTTGCGAAGGGGGATCGTGGGGATGAGCCCCGGAGCTCTGGGCGCGAGTTTGTCGCGCAGTGACTGAGGCGCGTCCGGATTCGGCTACCGATCGCATTCTCATGCTGGGTGCCTGGTCGCCCCTGGTTCTCGAAAGCCCGCTGCCGGACGCGTTGGCTCCCCGACTACGGATGAAGGACGCACGTTCCGTCGTCTCTTGGGCGAGACCTCGTCTGAACGGCCCAACGCGACCCATTCCAAATTGTCGCGACTGGAGCCGATCAGTTGTGAAGCCAGACTTTACAAACATGCGGCGGGAAAAAAGCCTCTAGGCCTCGCGGAGGTCGGCCCTGCCGGTAAGCGCGAGTCGCCAGGTGTATGCGCAGGCTGGCTGAGGGAGTTGCGCGGGATGTTGAGGGGGTGGCATGAGGACGACCATGTTCGCCGAACAGGAGGATCAGTTTCCGCTTCTCACAGAGGAAAGCCGCGAACCCTTTCCTTTCGTGACAGACGGGCTGCCAGGTTGCGGAGGACAGCTGAAGGCCGTGCCAGAGGACTTCGAGGTCGAAGAGCTTCCCGCGTACGAGCCAAACGGAGAAGGCGAGCACCTTTTCCTCTGGGTGCAGAAGAACGGAAGGTCCACGCCGGAGGTCGCCAAGGCGCTCGCTGCCGCGTTGGGGATTGGGGAGCGGGACGTTTCCTACGCTGGTCTCAAAGATCGCCAAGCCGTCACGCGGCAATACTTCTCCGTGCCAGCGAAAGCGGAGGCCCAGCTCAACTTGGTGAGCGACAGCCGCTTCCAAGTGCTCTTTGCCAAGCGCCACCGCAACAAGCTCAAGACCGGGCACCTGCGGGGCAACCGCTTTCGAATCCGACTGCGAGACGTGAAAGACGCGGATGCCGCTCGAGCGACCGTGAGCGCGCTGGAGAAGTCAGGCCTGCCCAACTTCTTTGGGACCCAGCGCTTCGGTCGCTACGGTGACAACGGAGAGAAGGGTTTGGCGATGCTGCGCGGGGAACGGCTGTCGACCACGCCCAGCCGCTTCGATCGGAAGATGTACCTCTCCGCCGCGCAGTCGCAGCTCTTCAACCAGGCGCTCGCGGCGCGAATTCGAGAGGGCAACTTCGCGAAGGCGTTGCTCGGCGACGTCATGAAGAAGCTCGAGACCGGC
This sequence comes from Myxococcaceae bacterium, assembly GCA_052386435.1. Classification (GTDB taxonomy): domain Bacteria; phylum Myxococcota; class Myxococcia; order Myxococcales; family Myxococcaceae; genus JBQTKE01. The sequence continues at coordinate 151 of JBQTKE010000290.1, read as the reverse complement.
GGAATCTTCGTCTGCACCGAGGTCGCCGCGGATCAGCCAAGAGTCGAGCAGTTCGAGATCAGCCCAGCCGGGCCGCTGTTCGGACCGAAGATGGAAGAAGCCGGCGGGGCCGTGGCAGAGACCGAAGCCGCGCTGCTGAAGTCCGCGCACC
>JBQTKE010000289.1:0-15626 GCA_052386435.1 Myxococcaceae bacterium | reverse complement strand
AAGGACAGCGCGTCCACGGTCGTCGCCTCTTCTTCCGGCTCCACCCGCTGCGCAAAGACCACCGACGGCGGCTGCGGCTTCACCTCCGCTTGAGGCTTGCGAGAAGCGAACGAGCTTCCCAGGCGATCCATGGGCACATGCTCGGGAAGGATGGTCTCGCCCAGACACAGCAGGACCGCGCGCTCGATCACGTTGCGCAGCTCTCGAATGTTCCCCGGCCAGCGGTAACCCTCCAGCACCGCCAGTGTCTGTTTCGCCAACCGCGGCGCCGGCGCGCGACCAGAGCGGCGCGAGACTTCCGAGATAAACCCTTCGGCGATCCCGGCGATCTCTTCCTTGCGATCCCGCAGCGGTGGGATCACCAGCGAAATGCCGTTCAAACGAAAGTAGAGGTCGTCGCGAAAGCGGCCGCGTTCGATCTCCTCTTCCAGATTGCGATTGGTCGCGGACACGAAGCGCACGTCGATCGAGTACGGCTTCAACCCGCCCACGCGAGTCGCCTTGCGCTCCTCAATCACCCGCAGCAACTTCGCCTGCATCGACAACGGCAGCTCGCCCACTTCGTCGAAGAAGACCGTGCCGCCGTGGGCCGTCTCCAAGAGGCCCTGCTTCGCCGAGACCGCGCCGGTGAACGATCCTTTCTCGTGACCAAAGAGCTCGCTCTCCAAAAGTGACTCGGACAGCGCAGCGCAATTGAGCCGCAGAAACGGTCCCGCAGCGCGCTTCGATCTCTGGTGAATGCCCTCGGCCAAGCGCTCTTTACCGACGCCGGTCTCGCCCAGAATCAGCACGGAGATCATCGCCTGGGCAATGCGTTCCACCCAACCCTCCAGCTCGCGCATCACCGGCCGAGAGGGGAGCACCGAACTGGCCGGCTCGGCCGCCGACTCGCCTCGCGCCTCCGCGCCCGCGCGCGCGATCAGCGAATGCGCGTCCCGCCCGTCCTGCGGATAACAGGCCGCGCCGATCGCCCCCTGCGCTCCGCGCAACGACAGCTCTTCGCGCAGCCGCGTTGACACCACGCTCACGTTCTCTGGCGGCGTATCCGGAAGCAGTACCTCGTATTCACCGGGACCATAGGAAGCGACTCCATCCACGCCGCGCAACGTGGAGGCCAGCACCTCCTCCACGGCTCCCCGCGTGCGCAGCTCCGTGCCGGGCGCGGGCGCGACCGTACTCAGTCGAAGAATGGCAAAGCTGGATCCATAGCGATCCGCGCGCAGACACTCCTCTTCCAACCGCGCTTCGAAAAAGCCGTGGCTCCAGATCGCGCGGGGCGGCGCTTCCAACCTCTGCCGGCGCTGCAACACCAGCAACAACGTGTCGCCCATGGAGAGCGGCTCGCCCGGGCGCAGCGCACGCCGTTGCCCCGCGCTGAGCAGCGCGTCTCCCAACCGCACCGGCGTCAGCGCGGGCTCGAGAGTGACCTCCTCCGCGACGTGAATGCGCAGATGCCTGGGCAGAACGTTCGGCTCGCGCACGCGGATGTCGCAGTCCTCGTTCTGCCCCAGCGTCACCGTTCCTGAGTCTGGCAACCAGTGCGTGGACACGGCCTCGCCCACCACCAACAACCGAAGCCGCGGCAGCGGAGGGCTCATCAGCGCGCTCCAAAAGGAATCGCCCCCACCCGCTGGAAAGCGCAGTGGAGGCGACGAAGGGTAAGTGGTTTTCCTGTGGCGGACTTCAGCAGACGTTGCTGCTGTAGCTTCCTCCGCCGGACCCACCGACGACTGCGGTCAGCTGGGTGTTGGTGAGGGTCTGAAGGGTTTGGGTCTGCAGCTTCAGTTTCTTCACCTGGGTCTTCTTCATTGCGCCACTCGCTGGTTCGCCAACCGGAAATGCCGGCTGGACGAATCACGAGAGGAGCAACGGTGGTGCCAATACGGGATACCCCGGATTGCTGTGAATCCAGGGGACTAATTACGTCTCGGATTTCAGTGAGAGAACCCAAGCTGCTCAAGGATTGTCTTCGTGATCCTCGTCCTGCGCAACCTGCGCAGGACCCTGCACCGGTTCGCGTGTGCAGGAAAACGGCTGAGCCTTCACCAGACGCTCACCCTCCAGCCGCAGAGGTATGAAGCAACGCACCAACCTGTCCACGTCCTCGGATGATCGAGCCATTCTCGGCAGCGACCACACCCGCGCAGCATCTTTCGGTCCGGTCGTCACGAAGCGGTTGCGGCGATCAAGGTCGAGCGTGTTGATGGGGCTGGACTGCGGAAAAGTGTCGAGCAACCGTCCGGACTTCACCTCGAAAACCCGCGAGGCGCCGTCCAAGCAGCCGGTGAGCACCAGCTCGCCGCCGGCGAGGAATCTGGCGGAGGAGACTTCGGCTGGGTGTTCCAAAATAGCCAGGGTCGCGCCCGACTCCACGTCCCACACCTTCGAGAACGCCGGCCAACCGGATGCGACCAGTCGGCTTCCGTCGGTGCTGAGCTGAACACTCACCACCCGCTGCTCACGTGTGCCGGCAAAATGTCGCACCAGTCCCGAAGTTCGGACGTCCCACAGACGGGCCGCGCCATCTTCGCTTCCGCTCACCAACCGCGTGCCGTTCGCGCCAAACGACACCGAACGCACGACGGCGGGATGCGGCAGCGTCGCCACCCACTTTCCTTGGGCCACGTTCCACACGCGCACGCTCGCATCACTTCCCGCGGACGCGAGCAGCGCGCCGTCTGGACTGAACGCCACGTCTTCCACGCGCGCGCCGTGTCCTTCGAGCAACCGCGTCGTACCGGGATGCAAGAGGTCCCAAAGGCGAACGTTCTTCCCTTCGTCGCCGGCTATCCAACGCCCATCGGGGCTGACCGCGCCGAAGCGAGGATTTCCCTCCGCATCCAGCTTCTGCAGCAGTTTCCGCGTGGCGGTGTCGTAAAGCGTGAACTCTCCGGTGCTGGCGGTCAGCAGGCGAGTGCCGTCCGCGGAGACGCGCGCATCGGTGATGGCTCCTGGCGTTCCGAAGATCAGCGGCGCGCGGCAACGGTCCGCGTCCCAAAGTTTGGCGCTTCCATCCCAGCTCGCGGTGAGCAACCGCTTGCCGTCCGGCGAGGGAATCACTCGGAACACGCCTTCCAGGTGGCCCACCAGGCTGCAGATTCGTTCGAAGCCTTTCGCGTTCCAAACCATCGCCGCGCCGTCAGCGCCGCCGCTGAAGATGCGCGTGCCGTCAGGGCTGTAACCCACGTAACGCGCCATCGAGGCGTGACCCACCAAGCGGTGCCGAAACGCGCCGGTGCGCGCATCCCAAACGCGCGGCTCACGCTCCAACGCCGCGGTGGCGACCTGGCGCGAGTCGGGACTGAACGCGGCGGACTTCACCGGAGCGCCGTGCGGGAGATCCGCGACCCACTCACCGCTGTCCGCGTCCCAGAGCCGCGCCTTTGAGTCCTCACCCGTGGTGACGATGCGGGTGCCGTCCGGCGAATACGCGACGTAGTAGATAGGCCCGTCGTGCTTGAGCACCCAGCGCTGTTTGCCAGAGCCCACGTCCCAGACCCGCGCGGTGCCGTCTCCGCTGCAGGTGACCAGCTCCTTCTCTCCGGGACGAAAGCGCGCGGCGATGACGATGTCTTGATGGCCTTCGAACGTGTGCAGCAGCTCGCCCTCGGGCATTCGCCAGATCTTCGCGGTCTTGTCGGCGCCCGCGGTGATCAGCACCCGGTTGTCGCGGGAGAGCTCTGCCCAGATCGAGACGCCGTCGTGCGCCTGAACCGTCTGCGTGAGCGTACCTTGCTTCGGATCCAGAAGCGCACCGTGCCGTCGCGCGCGACGGTGTAGAGACGGCTTCCGTCAGAACTGAACCAACCGGCGATCAACCCGCTCTCGTGTCCGATGAGCTCAGCGACTGGACCACCCGACACGCCGTCCCAGAGACGACCCGAGCTCTCCTCGTCGGCGACAGTGATCACCCGCCGGCCGTCAGGAGAGAAGGCGGCGGAGATGATTGGATGTTGGTGCGCGGCGAGCGTGGACCGCTGAGCGCCCAGCCCTTGCGCCGCCTTGCCCGCGAGGTAACGCAAACCCGCGCTCTGGTGCCCACCGTTGTAAGCGCGGTTCAAGTAAACGAGCCCGCGAAGATAGTCGCTGCCGAGGATGAGCTGGCGCCCCTGCTCCTCGTAGAGATTGAGCAGACTCTCCGCGGCGGCGCGCTCCGAGAGACGGGCCTGATGTTGCGAGATGCTGACGACAATCAAGCCGGAGATCAGCGCGGCGAAGGCGCCGGCCAAAATCCCCATGCGTACCCGGCGCCCCTTGGTGTGCTCTTTAATGCTCGCAAGCGCGAACGCTTCCTCCACGTCGGTCAGCGCGCCTTGGGTTCGAGTGCGCCACAAGCGGTACTCGGTCAGCGCATCGCCTCGCCAGAGCAGACCGGCGGACTGACCACGCTCTTTCCACTGCCTCGCTGCCGAGCGCAGCAGATCGCGCATGCGGGCGTTGTCCGCATCCTCGCGCTGCCAACGAACCAAACGCGGCCACGAGGTCAGCAACGCTTCGTGAATGACCTCCAGGCGATCTTCTCCAGCCGTTCCTTCGGAGGACACCAACAGCCGCGCCAGGATGAGCCGCTCAATCACCGAGCCCGCGGCGACCTCTCCACCCAGCAGCTGCTCCATCTCGCGGCGGCTCAAGACCGCGCGCGTGCCTTCCGCGGTGACCAGATTGCGAAACGCTTCTCGGACCATGCCCTGTTCAGCTTCGCTGAACAGCGCGAGCGTCGCCTCCGCATGGTGAGCGAGCGCGCCGCCGACGCCGCCCATCGCGTCGTAGGCCCTGCGCGCCAACATTTTCAGCGCGCGATCGCGCATCGCCCAGAGCTGGCTGGCGGTAAAGGACAGCAACGCCAACGCGCCCGGGTGTTGCGCCACCGCGTCGACCATCTCTTGCGGCAGCTCCGGATCATCGAACGCGTAACCCACGCGTCGCGCCGGCTCGACCAAGATGCGCAGCAGATCTGCGTCCGCGGGCGTGGCGAGCAACTGCAACCCGTGCCCCAGTCGATCTCGCAACGGAGGCAGCTGCTGCAATCGGAGGAGGAAGTCATCGCGCAGAGTCAGAACCAGGCGCACCGGCGTAGCCAGAGAAGACGCTGCGGAGATCAACGCCTCCGCGTACTGACGCCGCTCATCGGGATCGAAGCAGAGGGTGAGCAACTCTTCGAACTGATCCACGATCAGCACCCACGTCACGCCCCGCTCGCGCGCGGCGGATCGAAACCGCGCCCCCAACGTCGCCGGGCTCTCGCGCAGCCCGTTGACCGGCAACCCTTCCGCGCGCAGCTTCTCTTCCAGCGCCAGCAACGGCCGCGGACCCGGGCGCACTGTGATCGGCTTCCAGTTCGCAGGCAGCGCGGGGAGAGCTCCCGCTTGCACGAAGGAGCTCTTGCCCGCGCCGGACGGCCCCACCACCGCTACCAGCGGTTGCAGCCGCAAGCGGTTGAGAAAGTCCTGCACCTCGCGTTCGCGGCCGAAGAAGTTGTCACGGTCGTTGGCGGTGAACGCCGCGAGCCCTCTGTACGGCGCCTCGACGTGCTGCGCGTCGGCGCGTCCCTCGTCCAGCGCCAACCATTCCCACGCCGCTTCGTCGTAGCGCTCGAAGCCCGTGGGGTAGGCGACCAACTTCGCGCCGTAGCGTCCCAGCCCTTCGAAGACGAAAAGCTCCTCGCCCACACCCGGCGCCGGCGCCAAGACTTGAACCAGCGGATGGAGCAACAGCACCGGCTTGCCCTCGCGGGTGCAGAGCGCGACCTGTCCGTGCGGCACGTCCGCGGGCGTGGGCCCCACCCAGGTTCGGCTGGGGCGACGCACGCCCATCCACCGCTCCAGCCCTTCTGGACGCGCCACCGCCCAGAGGTAGCTGGAAAGAAACGACGTCGCGGAGAGCAGCTGGGTAAGCCCGCGCAACCGATCGCTGAGCGGACGCGGCGCCTTCGGATCCACGAAGAGCTCAGCGGAGCGCCGTGTATCCACCAAGAACGTCACCAACTCTGGAACAGGGTGCGCGTTGGGGCGGTTGGTAAACGGTTCGATCAACGCGCGCGCCACGCTGGCCGGATCCATCTCGGCCAAAGGCGTCTTTTCTCCCACGCGCGCCCGCGCCGCCAACGCCAGCGCCGAGAGCAGCCGCGCCACCACCTTCACCACGACTGTGGTGGCCTCAATCGCCGCGACAGTGCTGCGCGCAGCCTCCAGGGCCGCGACTGCCTCCGCCAAGGGTTGCGGCGCTTCGGCGATCAACGTCTCTTTGAGAGAGTCCGCCAGCTGCGAGACGTGACCCGGTTCTTCCGCAAGCCCCGCCGCTTCTCGAACCTGAGCGGCCAGCTCACTGGCGCTGGCGATTCTGTCCTCCGGCTTCTTGGCCATCGCCCGCTGCAACACCGAAGAGAGCGCGGCCGGTAGCTCCGGTGGAAGCGGCGGCACCGGACGGGTGGCATGCTCACGGGCCACGTCTTTCACCGTCGCGCCGGGGAACGGCAGCTTCCCGGTCAGACACTGATAGCTGAGCACCCCCAGCGCGTAGACATCCGCGCGCGCATCCACGGTGTGCGCGTTGAGCCATTGCTCCGGCGCCATGTAGTGCGGCGAGCCGATCAACTTTCCGCCTTGAGTCAGCTCAGTGCGAACCGAGTCGGCCAAGGGCTGCTCGGGCAGCGAGCTGAGATCCGTCGGCTCTAAGTGGGAGCTGGTGAGCTCCACGCGAAGCCGAGCAATGCCGAAGTCGAGCAGCTTAGGCAGCAATCGCCCCGCTCGGATCATCACCATCACGTTGGCCGGCTTGAGATCGCGGTGAATGATCCCTTGTTCATGCGCCGTCTGCACCACCTCGCAGATGCCTTCCAGCAGCGCGACGAAGCGGTTGAGCGGCAGCGGTCCCTGGGTCTTGAGCAGCTGGTGCAGCGTCGTCCCGCGCACGTTCTCCAGCGCGATCCACAACATGCCGTCCGGCTCCGCGCCGAAGGCGTAGACGTGGGCCGCATAGGGATGATCCAGCTGCGCGGCGAGCTTCGCTTCACGAAGGAAGCGCTTCACCGCTTCGTCATCGTGGCCTTCCTTGCCCAGCAGGACTTTGACCACTGCTTCGCGCGACAGCGACGGCTGCTCGGCCCGGTACACCGCGCCGAAAGCGCCCTGCCCCAGCTTGTCGCGCAGCACGAAGTCGCCCAGGGATCGGCCGGTCAGCGCTTCGAGTGATGGCGCGGCGGGCGTCGGCGTCTCGGGCATGGAGTGGGGCAGAACTTAGCAAAATGTAAGCTCCCCCAGCCGGCCATCCGACCTGGGGCAGTTTGAGTCACCGTGTCCGCCGCGACCCCAACCGACGCTCCTGCCCGACATGCGCCCACGCGACGGAATTCGCGGGAGTGAACCTTTCGGGCTTCTAAATCACTTGGGCCCGGTTCCTGCTCTTTCAACTCTCGACGCTTTTTTAGGGTTCGACCGGAAAACGAAGATGCGCGACACGGATCTGAGCACGGACGTCACGACATCCGTAGGAGTAGGAGAGCCAGCGCCGGACCAGGCGTGTTTGGTGGTGGTGAGCGCTCCCGACGGCGCCTTGATAGGAGAGGAGCATCCGCTCCGCGCCATCAGCACCATCGGCCGCAACTCCGACTCGGACATTCTCGTTGAGGACCAAGGCGTCTCGCGGTCCCACGCGCGGATCCGGCTGCTGCTGGACGGACGCTTCTCCGTCGAAGATCTGGATTCGCGCAACGGCACGTTCGTGAACGGCGTGCGGATGAGGAACGCGATTCTGAACGAAGGGGATCGCATTCAGCTTGGCGCGGCCACCGTGCTTCGCTTCTCCCTGCGCGACGACGGAAACGACAACAGCTTCCGGCTGCGGCAGGCGCTCTCGGCCGCGCGCGTGGCGACCTTTCAACTCGACGTGGCGACCTCGCAGATGCGCTGGTCGGAGCAGCTGGACGCCATCTTCGACCTTCGCCGGGGAACTTTTTCTGGCGAGCTACGGCCGCTCACGGAGAACGTTCACCCCGAAGATCGCGACCGCGTTGCCAAGGCGATGCGCGACGCGGTGGAGATTGGCCGCCTGGTGAACACCGAGTTCCGGCTGGCGGTTCGCCGCGACGATCCCACCCGCTGGATCGCGTGCAAGGGCGACGTGGTTCGAGACGCCGCGGGCGTGGCGCTGCGCATCACCGGCACGGTGATGGACATCACTGAACGCCTGCGCGCCGAGGAGGAGCTGAAGCGACAGGCGCTCATCTTCGAGAACCTCTACGACGGGGTCATCACCACCGATCCCATGGGGAACATCGTCGACTGGAACACCAGCGCGGAGCGGATGTTCGGCCACTCCAGAACAGAGGTGTTGGGCAAAGCGCTCTTCACCGCGCTGCTCACCCAAGGCGCGGACGCCATGCAGGAGGCCATGCTGCGTGAGCTCAAGACCGCCGGGCGTTGGAGCCGAGAGCTGGAGTTCGTCCGCAAGGACGGCACCGCCGGGTTCTGCGAAGCGGTGGTCGTGCCACTGAGCGATCCGCTGGGCAAGCCCATGGGCTTTGTCGCCACCCACCGCGACATCAGCGAGCGGAAGAAGCTGCAATCCCAGCTGATGATCGCGGAGCGGCTCGCCTCCGTCGGCACGCTCGCCGCGGGCGTCGCGCATGAGATCAACAACCCGCTGGCTTACATCACCGCGAACCTGGAGTTCCTGCTGTCGGAGCTGGAGCCCAACGAAGAAGTCGCTCCCACGCGTCTGGCTCCCACGCGTCTGAAGGAGCTGATGCCGTCGCTGCGCGAGTCACTCGACGGCGCCCGCAGAATCGCCACCATCGTGCGCGACCTCAAAACCTTCTCTCGGGAGGAGGAAGAGGGGACAGAGAGCGCCAGCGACGTGGGGAAAGTGCTGGATTTGGCCGCGAAGATGGCCAACAACCTGATTCGCCACCGCGCTCGGCTCAGCCTTGATTGCCGAACCACCCGGCCCGTGATCGGCAATGAAGGCCGCCTCTGCCAGGTCTTCTTGAACTTGCTCGTCAACGCGGCGGACGCCATGCCTGAGACAGGCAGGCGCGATTCACAGATCCGCGTCGCTACTCGGCAGCAGGGAGACCTCGTCGCCGTCACCATTCAAGACAACGGCTCCGGCATGTCCGCAAAGACGCGCGCCCGCATCTTTGACCCCTTCTTCACCACCAAGCCCATGGGCGTGGGCACCGGCCTCGGCCTGTCCATCTGCCACGGCATCATCACGGCCCTGGGGGGTGAGATTCAGGTGGAGAGCGAGCTGGGCAAAGGCACCACCTTCACCATCCTTCTGAAATCCGCACCTGTGGAGAGCGTTCCAACGTTGGGACCCGCCCACGTATCGCTTCGTTCCGCTCAGTCCCCTCGCCGTCGCGTTCTAGTCGTCGACGACGAGCTCAACGTCACCCTCGCCTTGCAGCGCGTGCTCGGGCTGACCCACGAAGTGGCGTCGGTGAATTCAGCGCGCGAAGCGCTGCAGCTGATCGAGTCCGGTGAGCGCTACGACGTGATTCTCTGCGACGTGATGATGCCGGAGATGAGCGGCATCGAGCTCTTCTCCACGATTCAGAACAAGACGCCGGATCAAGCGCTGCGCGTGGTGTTCATGACCGGCGGAGCGTTCAACCCGAAGACCCGCGCGCAGCTCGAGGAGGCGCCCAACACCAAGCTCACCAAGCCACTCGACATTCAAGAAGTGCTGACGCTGGTGGACACGGGCGTAACCTCGACGCCTGCGGACATGAGCTGACGACGGGCAAGGTGGTACCGGCGGGCGAGAGGGTGCCGGCACCTTCGTCAGCCCGGCCTCTTCGGACGCCCGCGACGACGCGGTGACGTCCGCCGCTCTTCGCTTTGTAGCGGGGTGATCGATCTGCCTACTTGCCCGCCTTGACGAGCTCCTGGTCGATCAGCGTCTTGAACGCGCTGGTAGGTTGTGCGCCGACCAAGCGACGACCATTGATGAAAAACGTCGGAGTGCCGTTGACGCCCACGCGCGAAGCCTCCTGCATGTCCGCGCTCACCGCCGCTTCAAAGCGATGTGAATCCAGCGCGGCTTTGAACTTGGAGACGTTGAGCCCCACCTTCCTGGCGTGATTCTCGAGCGACGCGCGGTCGAGCGCACTCTGGTGCGCGAAGAGCTCATCGTGCAGCTCCCAGAATTTTCCCTGCTCCGCCGCCGCGAACGACGCCTCAGCGGCGAGTCGCGCGTTCTCATGGAACGGCAAGGGCTGTTGCTTGAAGACGACCTTGATCTTCCCCGGATAGAGCGACTCCAGCTCTTTCAGCGTGGGCACCGCCCGGCTACAGAACGGGCACTGGAAATCAGAGAACACGGCCAAGGTGATGGGCGCGTTTGCAGGCCCCTTCGCGGGCGCACCGGCGAGCTGAAGATCCTCAACCTTCTCCGGCGGCGCGGCGACGACGGCGGGCGCCTTCTCCGAAGGAGCGGTGTCGACCAGCTTCCCGTAGAGGCTCTCGCGGGAGACACCCTCAGCGAGCAGTTTGTCCGCACGCGCCAGCTCTTCGGTGATGAGCGTCTTGAACGCGTCCATGGGCTGCGCGCCGACCAGCTTGCGACCGTTGATGACGAACGTCGGCGTGCCCCTCACTCCCGCGGCGGATGCGGCTTGGAGGTCCTGCTGCACGCGCGCCTTGAACTTGCCGGAGTCGAGCGCGGCCTTGAACTGAGGAAGGTTGAGCGACAGCGTCTCCGCGTACTTCTCCAGCGACGCGCGATCCAACGCGCGCTGGTGCGCGAAGAGCGCGTCGTGGAACTGCCAGAACTTTCCTTGATCATGCGCTGCCAGCGCCGCCTCAGCGGCCAAAGGTGCGTCGGAGTGGAATGGCAGCGGGTTGTTGCGGAAGACGATGCGCAGCTCATCACCGTACGTGCCTTGCAGCTCCTTCAACGTCGGAAGGACGCGCGCGCAGAAGCCGCATTGGAAATCCGAGTACTCGACGACGGTGATCTTCGCGCCCGCGCGACCTTGCGCGGGAGTGTCGAGCGGAAGGTTGTCAGAGGGGTTAAGCGCGGCGGCGACCGCGCGAACCGCTTTGGGATCCACGCGCGCTGCCGGCTTGTCGCAGGCAACGAGCGAGAGGAAAAACACAGGTAGAAACTTCAAATGCGACATGGGGACTGTCCTTTCGTTGTCCCCAGAAGTGACTCTCGCGGCGAATTGGTTACGGCGCGAGCGGACTGCGCGAAACGGCACGGGCTCTGACCGCGCGGCGCGGCTCCCTCGAGCACGCCGCAAAACGCAGCTACAGGCAGAGCCCTTCCGCGTCCGGCAAGGTTCGCGGGGTGGCAACCAAACATGCGCCGAAGCGGGTCTCAACGCGAGCGATGGACGCTTCGTCCAGGCTGCACACCAGCGACGGATCCAAGCTCAGCATCATCGTCCGCCGAGGCGACGTCACGCCTCTCGGTAGCAGCAGCATCAAGAACAGCACGGCGGCCACCGCGGCCATACCCACGAACCGGCGAGCGCTCTTCGTCCGCGCCCGCCGCTTTTCAATCGCCACCAGCAGCTTTTGACGATCCGGAGCAGGTCCTCGCGCTCTCGCGGACACCGCGGCGCGATCGGCCTTGAGCCGTTGCGCCTGCAGCTCGCACATCTTGCACGTGGCGAGATGCGCACGAACGGCCTGCGTCTCTTCTTCGGGAAGCTCCTCGAAGACCAAGGCATCAACAGCATCAAACGAGCAGGTACTCATGGTGACGGGGCTCCCAAGGAAGTGCGCAGCAGCAGCCTCGCGCGGTGCACCTCCACCTTCGCCTTCGACAGGGACCAACCCATGACTCTGGCGATCTCTTCGTACGGCAGTCCGTGATCAAACCGCAGCAACAGCGCGGCGCGACGTTCCTCTTTCAACGTCCCCAGCGCGGCGCTGATCCGCGCCAACTCCTGCGCAGACATCAACTCGCTCTCCGGCGTGGTCTCCACCGGAAGCCCGTCCTCCTCCTCGAGCTCCACAGTTCGGCGACGGGCGCGCCGAGTCTCCAGTGAAACGTTGCGCGCAATTCCCAACAGCCACGGGCGAAGGCGATCCCGCGTGCGCAGTGACGAGAGCTTGTCGTACGCGCGCACAAAGGTTTCTTGAGCGCCTTCGTCCGCGGACGCCGCGTCTCCTCCCAACAGGTCGAGCAGGAACCGATACACCGCGTCGATGTGCGCTTCGAACAGCTCCCGAAACGCGCCGGCATCTCCCGCTTGCGCACGCGCCACCCACGCGCGCTCATCCGCTTGTCTATCTTCGGCGGGGGTGTCGGCGGGAATCAAAGTCCACGCGGAGGGTAGAAGGGCCACGGAGAGGATGTGACACGGGCCCGCCTGGAGTTACAACCGCCCTGAAAAGGAGGCGCTCATCGCCAGCACACACCTCACCTTCAAGTCCGCCGACGCTCACCTCGACTACCTAAAGGCGCACTCCGCCTTGCCTCAGGGTTTCAGGGTGGGAACCGCACGGCTGGAATTCGTCCCGCGGGAGGTCCCCAAGCCGGCCAAGATGACGCTCACGCTCATCGCCTTGGACAAGCCCACGGACGCCTACGGTGCGCTCTTCACCCAGAACGCATTTCCGGGCGCGCCTGTGTTGGTCGGGCGTCGACGGCGTGAGGAGCCGAGCGTGGGCGCGGTGCTCATCAACAACAAGGTGAGCAACGTCTGCGCACCCGACGGAGAGCAAGCGTCAGAGGCATTGTGCGACGCGGTGGCGAGCATGCTTTCCCTGCAAGGACGTCAGATCCTGCCCTGTTCGACGGGAGTGATCGGCTGGCGACTGCCGGTGACCGAGATGAAGGATGCGCTCCCCGCGGTGGTCTCATCGCTGCGAGGTGGTTCAGTGTTGCCCGCGGCGCAGGGCATCGTCACCACCGACCTCTACCCAAAGATTCGCCGCGCGGAGCTCTTCGGCGGCTCAATCGTCGGCATCGCCAAAGGCGCGGGGATGATCGAACCGAACCTGGCCACCATGCTCGTCTTCCTCCTCACCGACCTGGACGTGCCGCGCAACGTGCTTCGACAGAGCCTGGAGGCGGTGGCTGCGAGAACGTTCGGACAGATGAGCGTCGACAGCGACACCAGCACCTCGGACACGGTGGCGCTGCTCTCCTCTCGCGCGGTGCGCTGCCCGGACACGCGCGCGTTCGAAGCCGCGCTCCATCAAGTCTGTCTGGACTTGAGCGAGGACATCGTCCGCAACGGCGAAGGCGTTCACCATGTGCTCCGCGTTCAGGTGCGCGGCGCCCCCAGTGCGGAGCTCGCACGCGGCGTGGGTAAGTCGGTCGTCAACTCTCCGCTGTTTCAGTGCGCGGTAAACGGAAACGATCCCAACGTGGGGCGCCTGGTCGCCGCGGTCGGCAAGTATCTCGGAGCGCAGAACCAAGCGGTGGATCCACGGAAGTGCCGCTTCGCCCTCGGCGGGGAGGTGCTCTTCGATCAGGGCCGCTTCCAGCTCACGCCCGAGAAAGAGCTCAAACTGGTGGCGCACCTGCGTCAGGCAGAGCTCTACGCGAGCGTTCCTCCCGCGGATGGACTCACCTTCAAACCACCCGTGACTTTTCCCCCGCATGAACGCAGCGTGGAGATCGAGGTCGACCTTGGCCTGGGCTCGTTCGACTGCACGGTGCTCGGCGCTGACCGCAGCCACGAATACATCAGCGAGAACGCGGACTATCGCAGCTAAAGCAAAGATGCTCTTCTAGACCCCCTATGGACAGCGCAGCGGTTTCAACCGACAGCGGCCAGGCCACCAGCGAAGATTTGAGAGCTGTCGAAGAGCTCTCCGAAGCCAGGAAGCAGATCGTCGAACAGCTTGAGAAGCGGGTGGTCGGGCAGCGCCAAGTTGTGGAGCACCTGCTCATCTCCCTCTTCTCCCGCGGGCACTGCCTCTTCGTGGGCGTGCCAGGTCTGGCGAAGACGTTGCTCATCTCCACGCTCGCGGAGGTGCTCAACCTCTCCTTCAATAGAATCCAATTCACCCCGGACCTGATGCCGTCGGACATCACCGACACCGACATCCTTGAAGAAGACCGCAGCACCGGCCGGCGCGAGTTTCGCTTCGTCAAAGGCCCGCTCTTCGCCAACATCATCCTCGCGGACGAAGTGAACCGCACCCCGCCCAAGACCCAGGCAGCGCTGCTCCAGGCGATGCAGGAGTACCGAATCACCGCGGGCGGCCGCACCTACCCGCTCGACCTGCCGTTCCTGGTGTTCGCCACGCAGAACCCGATCGAACAAGAAGGCACGTATCCGCTTCCGGAAGCTCAGCTCGACCGCTTCATGTTCCTGGTCGACGTGGGCTATCCGTCCGTCGAGGAAGAAGTGCAGATCGTCAAGTCCACCACCGGCGGTAAGCAACCCCCGCTGACGAAGATTCTCTCTCCAGAGAAGATCCTCTCTCTGCAGGAGCTGGTGCGCCGAGTGCCCGTTCCGGATCACGTGGTTCGCTACGCGGTGGAGCTGGTCCGTCACACGCGTCCGAAAGAACCGGGCGTCCCGGACTTCGTGCAGAAGAACGTGTCGTGGGGAGCAGGGCCGCGTGCGAGCCAGTACCTGGTGATTGCCGCCAAGGCGCGGGCGATTCTTCAGGGCCGTTTCGCCGCGAGCGCGGACGACGTGCGCGCGCTGGCGACTCCCGTGCTGCGTCACCGCGTGCTTCCCAACTTCCACGCCGAATCCGAAGGGATGACCTCCACCAAGCTGGTCGAACAGCTTCTCGCGATGGTGAAGGCGTAGCGTCGTGGAGCTCCTGAACGCGCAGACCCTCGCTCGGCTGGCCGGGGTGAAGCTGCGCGCGCGCGCGGTCGTTGAAGGCGTCCTCTCCGGTCTGCACAAGAGCCCGCATCAAGGCCAGAGCGTGGAGTTCGCGGAGCACAAGGAGTACGCGCCCGGCGACGAGCTGCGCCACCTGGACTGGAAAGCCTTCGGGAAGTTCGACAAGTACTACGTGAAGCGCTTCGAGCACGAGACGAACTTGCGCGCGATCATGGTGATCGATGGCTCGGCGTCGATGGGCTACACCAGCGTGGCGCTCTCCAAGCTCCAGGTCGCGGCGACGCTGGCGGGCGCACTCTCGTATCTCTTGGTGAGGCAGCAAGACGCCGCGGGAATTTCGGTCGTCACCGGTGAAGGCGCGTTCGACGTTCCCCCACGCTCCGCCGCGGGACACCTCAGCGTGCTGCTCGACACGCTGGATGCGCTCGCGCCAAAGGGCACCACGGACCTCTTCTCCGCCGCGGATCATCTCGCCGAACGCGTCACCCGCCGCTCGTTGATCCTTGTCTTCTCGGATCTCTTCGACGACCGCGCGGACGCGCTGAAGCGGATCCTCCAGCTGCGCGCGCGCAAGAACGACGTCGCGATCTTTCATCTCGTGGACCCCGCCGAGCTGACCTTTCCCTTCGACGATCCCACGCTGTTCCTCTCCATGGAGGACGAGCGGACCATTGAGGTGAACCCGCGAGAGATCAAGCAGAGCTACCTCGAGGAGTTCAACGCGTTCCTCGCGCAGACCCGTCAGACCTGCGCGGAAGCGGACGTGGACTACGAGTTGGTGCGAACTGACGAGAGCCTTGATCAGGTCGTGCTGCGCTTCCTCTCGCGGCGACAAGGGAGGCGACGATGAGTGGCGCTG
>JBQTKE010000288.1:0-4226 GCA_052386435.1 Myxococcaceae bacterium | reverse complement strand
TGCGCGCAGTGGGGCCGCCGCTCGCGGTGGTCTCATCGACGGAAGTGCGCGAACGACTGGCGCAGAACGATCGCCCGACCGAGCTGGTGCCACGCAAGGTGCTGGAGTACGCGATCGCGCAGCGGCTATTCGAGCGCTAAGCCGATGCCGTGCAGAGGCGGGAGCGCGCCGTCGAAGCGGTACGCGAATTGGTAGAAGAGCGACACCGGCAGCGCGTCCCCCCACGTCGTGCGCAGCGCGAGTGCAGCGCCCGCGGAACGCCGCCAACCCTGACTGGCGCCCTGCACGTAGGCCGCTTGGCCGAAGAGCTCCAAGTCCATTTGGCGGACGAAGAAGGACGGGAACAGCCAGAGGAAGGAGGAGGCGCCGCGGTCGATGATGAACGGATAGCGGTAGGTCGCGGAGCCGATGCTCACTCGGCTCGCGGTCACCGCGTGGTCTTCGTAACCGCGGACGGTCTCGTAGAAGAGGATTCCCGGCGGAAGCACTGTATCGGGCGCTGGCGCTCCGGCCACCGCGCCGAACATCGCTTGGCCGCCCGTTCCGCCCACGCGAAGCAAAGGTTCGGGGCCCCCGAGAACCGCGCGTCCGCGTAAGGCGAGCCGGAACGAGTGTCGGCGCGAGAAGGGCAGCGGCAGGTAGGTTTGAAGTTCTGCCGCGACGTCGGCGAGGTCGAAAGAGGAGCCAAACGCGCGCGGATAGATCGCGCCGTGGAAGGAGAGACCCAGGCCTCTTCGTGGTCCTCCGTACGGAGCGGTTTCGATCGCGGAGTAGCTGGCGGAAAGGGAGGGACCAATGAGGCGAGCGGCCGGAATGTCCACGGAGGTTCGTCGCTGCAACGCTTCGACCGCGATGCCAAGTGGTGTTGTCCAGAAGCTTCGGCGGGTCGAGAGCGTCGCGCTTAGATCCGTGACGCCCTGCACCCGCGAACGCGAGAGTTGCAGCGTCGTGTACCAAGGCGCGAGCGCGTAGTTGCCGTAGGCGAAGCCTTGGATGTTGTCACCGCTGAGCGCGTCGTAGCCGCCGCTGAACGACCAGCTGTGAAAGCCAAGGCGGTCGATTCCGCTGAGCGACGCCGCCACATACAGGCCTGGAGTGAAGCGCGTGCCGGTGGCGTCGAGCGCTCCGGTGAGGGTGATCAACGGAACGCGCAAGCGGGGGATGAAGAAGCCCTCCAGCTTGGAGTAGGGCTGGTCGCTGGTGATCTCGGGCGTCGTTGCTTCAGGCGTCGCAGAAGGCGCGGGCATGTCCTCGGCCGCTGTCGCGTCAGGCTGCCGCGCGATTCGAACGGCTGTGATTTCTCCTCGCGCAGATTCCACTTCGGCGAGCGATTGAAGTGGCGCGGTGTCAACGGTCCAGGACCAAGCGTCGCGGTTGAGGAAAGCGATCGCGTCGCCGCCGATGGGAGCCGCGTCAAGCACGGCGTACGGCGCGTTGGTGACGCGTTCAATTTTCCCGCTGTCCGCGTCCACTCGATGGGCTTGCAGCCGGCCCATGGCTTCGCGGGTGAAGATCAGCGTCCGGCCGTCGATCCAGCGCGGTCCGTAGTTTGATTTTCCGTCCTCGGTGAGCGTCTTGAGCGCCCCGTCTTCTTCGCGCACAAACAGGTTGAACCCGTTCTGCGTGTGGCGAGCGAACGCGATGCGCTTCCCATCCGTGGAGTACACCGGCGAGCCGAGGGATTTCCCATCTGCGAAGTGGGTCAGCGGCGTGTGCTCGCGCGTTCCGAGATGGAGCGCCGCGAGGTTGGAGGTGCCGGACGATTGATCGACGTAAAGAAACCGCGAGCCATCCGGATGAACACCTCCGCCCAGGCCGGTGATTCCTTCCCAGCTTGCGACGAATGATCCGTCTCGCGCGCTCAGTTGAATGAGCCGCCCCTGGTACGCGCCGACCAAGGTGAGATCGTCCACGGAGAAAAAGATCGATTGACCATCCGCGGTGAAGCTCAGGCCGCTGAGCGCGGATGGGCTGGTGACGATCCAGCGGCGCCCAGGCAGGATTTGGGTGAGCGCCTTCTGGAAGCGCACCGTGCCGTCCTTCTCGCGCACAATCAGGCGCACCACGTCGTCGCGGCGAGCGGTGATGATCGCCACGGCACCCGTGGTCGGAGAGGCGGCCAGTCGCGCGACGTAGCCGGCATTTGGCTCCAACGATCGTTGCTCCGAGGGTCGCTGCCGCAACTCCACCGTGCGCTTGAGCTGCACTTCGAAGTCCTCGAGCAGTCCGCCGATGGTTTTGTCGTAGACGGTGTCGAAGCGGAGCGTCACGCCGAAGGGCGAGAAGATCGAGCTGCCTTGCCGGTCCACCAGCTCCCACAGCTTCTTCTCGCCGTGGCGCTTCGCCAAGTAGCTCACGAAGCTCTGGCCCACCAAGTACTGCGCGCCGTAGGGAAGAAGCTCGCGTTGATTCGGTGAGAGGTACGACGTTCCCAATGCTCCGCCTTGCGAGGCGATGCCCGATTCGAACATCGCCCTCCACAGGGGGCTCGCCGGGCGACCTCCGGTGGGAATGAGCTGACCTTCATAGTGCGTGGCCAGCCCCTCGAGGAACCAGCTCTGGCTGAAGATCTGCGGACTGAGCAGGCCGCCGGTGAAGAGGTTCAGGCCTTTCCAGAAGCCATGAACATCCGCGACGTGCACCGCGTGGACAGCCTCGTGACAAGAGACGTCCTCCGACTGTGAGATGCCCAGGTTCAACCAGTTGAACATCTCGAAGCTGAACGCATCTGAGAGCACCATCTGCTGCTCGAGGCCCGGCGTCACCGGTTGCACGTACGCGTTGTTGAAGTTCACGTCGGTCAGGTACGCCAGGAGGCGCGGCTGCTCCGGCCCGTCGATCAGACGCTGTCGCAGCGAGGTGGAGCAGCGTTGCAAGGCGGCGGCGACGCGCCGGGCTTTGTCTTGCTTTCCGTCCGGGTAATAGAGCGTGACGTTGGGTGTCTCCAGCTTGCGCATTGCGCGGCTGGCGAAGTCCTGGGCGACTTCCTGAGAGAAGCGGGGGGACAGCGTCAGGCAGCCGGAGACGACAAACGCCAGAGCGGAGACGGCGAGCGAACGGTTTTGCACGCGGGCTTCATGACAAATTCAAGGCTCACAACCAAGGGTAGCGACGCACCGGGTTTTCACGGTATGCCCCGGCCCCATGCCGACCCCTGCGCCCCCTCAGATCGAAGAAGCCTTCGCCCAACTTCGTGCGGCCATTCAGCAGGTCGACAAGAAGGGCATCGACGCCATCAAAACACCTTGGTCTGAAGTGGAGACCTCGGTGGTGAAGCTGCTGGGTGGCGGGTTTCGGCTCGCGCAACCGGAGCACCAGGTCATCGCGCTGGGCCTGGCGGGAATGCTGGGGGAGCGGCTGAACGCGGAGCTCAAGGCCTTCTGGTTTCCCCAACGCGACGCGCTCGAGGGCGCAGCCATGGGTTTCCCGGACGCGTTGATCATGCTCTCGCCGTTTGGCGCGGTAACGGACGCGCTCTCCAGCGCGAAGCTGTCTAAGCTGGATGGCGTGGTGAAGGAGATCCGCGGCGCTCTGGCGAAGGTGAAGTTCTCCGTCAATGCGTCTCAGGCGGCGCTCTCGCCTGTCGACTATCAGCGGCTGTTCGATCCGGGCTTCATTCAGATCGCCTCGGTGAATCCCACCAAGCTCACTCAGGCGTTCAACATGACCCCGGATCAGCTTGGCCGCGAGATCCGCGACGCGCTGGGACGGGGAGGGCAGCAGCTTCCACCGGAAATCCGCCAACAGTTGGAGGGACAGCTGGTGGGATCTTTGGCGCGACTCGAGGCGGGCAAACCGCTGGCGCTGCAGATCGAGCGTGCGCCGCGCGTCGCGGAGCTTGTCGGCCATCTGTTCGGAACCCAGAGCGGCACGGGCTCCGCGCCGGAAGAGTTTTGGTCGGACATCGCGTTGCCTCTGCTCTTCATCGGCGCGCCGGAGACTTTCCCGCCGATCGAAAAGGATGAGCTGGACGCGTTGGCCCAGGGTGCCGAGCCGCTGCTCCTCTTCCTGGACGTGGTGCCGTACCAGGCCCCCGCGCCTGAGGAAGGACTGCTCGGCGCGTTTCCGGTGGAGAAGGTCTCGGTCCCCCACGAAGGCTTCGGCAACGTCCCCACTTTGCGCGTGTTCAAGGTGGATCCGGAGCAGATCAAGGCCCAGCTGGAGAAGTTCGATCCTGCCAAGACGCGGCAGTCCATGGCCAAGTTCTCGACGATCCTCGAAGAGAA
>JBQTKE010000287.1:0-3420 GCA_052386435.1 Myxococcaceae bacterium | reverse complement strand
GGGCCTACCGGCGTCTCGGTTCCACAAGGTCTACGGGAAAGGCTCCCCAACGGAGTAGGTCCGAACCTCCTCAGAGCTTCGGCTGCCCTCCAGCCCCTACTGCCGCGAAGCGGCTTCGTTCAACCATGAAACGTTTTCTCGTTCGCGCAGGGATGGTGCTCACGATCGTTGCGGCTGGCCTCTACCTTTACTTCGGGTACGCACCTTCACCGGACGAGCCAGCGCTCACGGGAGATCTGGAGCCGGGCTCGCTCAACATTGGAGGGCGGCGGCGTACGTATCACCTGTACGCGCCCCCCTCTCTGCCGAAGGGCGCGCCGCTTTGGATCGTCTTGCACGGCTCGACCCAAGACGGCCTGGGCATCCGCACGTTCACCGGAATCGAGCTGGATGCGCTCGCGGATCGGCGCGGCTTCGCGGTCGTGTACCCAGACGGCGTGAAGGGCAACTGGAACGACTGCCGCCAGACCGACACCGTCGCAGCTAGGAAGGAGAACGTGGACGACGTGGGCGTTCTCAAAGCCCTCATCCACGAGCTGGAACAGAAGCGCGGAATTGATCCGAAGCGGGTCTACGCGCTCGGCTATTCGAACGGCGCGCAGATGGCGTTGCGGTTGATCTACCAGACTCCGGGCCTACTCGCCGGCGCCGCGCTCGCGGGCGCAGGTCTGCCGCCGCCCGCGAACTTTCTCTGCAAGGACGACGGCCCGACTCCGCCGCTCCTCCTTGTCCACGGCACGCGCGATCCACTCGTCCCTTACGGTGGCGGCGAGGCCACGCTGTTCGGTTTCGCAAGGCGCGGATCCGTGTTCTCCGCGAATGCTTCCGCCCAGAGACTGGCGCGAAAGAATGGGCTGACCGGCGAGCCTTCCCTCTCCACTTCTCCCCATGTGGATCCGTCCGATCCCACCCGAGTGCAGCGACGGGCCTGGTCGAAAGAAGGCCGGGAGCACGTCATCCAATACAGCGTCGAAAACGGTGGCCACGTGGTGCCCCAACCCCGTTTTCGCGCCCCCCGAGCCCTAGGGGCCACCACGCTCGACCTCGACTTTCCAGCCACAGCGGTTGAGCTCTTTCTCCCCGCGAAACCGGACGGGCGGGAGGTTCCTTAATGCTGGCAATCCAGCTGTCGCCGTTTTCAGAAAGTCGTCGCCCTGCCAGTCGCCTACCGCATCGCGCGAATCACCGTGGGCCAACCTCCGGGTTAGACAACGGCTGTTTGCTGCGCGTAGCGCAAATCACTACAATGTGCCGATGAGTAAAGCGTCGAGCCGACAATCTGTTCCTCTCAGCCTCCGCTTTCCCCAGGCACTTCGTGTGCGCGTGAAAAGGTACGCTGCTTCGCGTGGACTCGAAGAAGCGACCGCGATTCGAGCTCTCTGTGCGGAGCGACTGCGCGAGTTGGAGCTGACCGACGATCTGGCAACTGCAGAGCGGTGGCAGTTGGCACAAGCAACTGAAGCGTTGGACAGGTTGGAACGTGGCGAAGGAGAGGACGTCACACCTGACGAAATCCACCAGCTCCTGCGAGACGCCGCTCGAAACGCCCGTTAGATCCAAATTGATCAGACGAATCATTTACCGCGATGAGCTCAGAAAAGACCTCCTCGCTGACATTGCTTACCTCCGCCGCGAGAAGCGCGAGGAGGAATGGTTCCAGCTCCTCGACGCGGATCTGACAGAGCTCGAAGCGCTTCTCTCCCGGTTTGCAGGTGCTGGGCGGCTTGTCCTGCGCCGCCGCACACGAGAGCTGCGAAAAATCCGACTGAAACGGACACCCTTTGTCGTCTGGTACACCGTCAGCCCCAAGCGCGCTCGCGGTCCGGTGACACTCTTGCGCCTCTTTCACTCCCGTCAAAGATCAAGACGACCTCGCTTCTGAAGGCTGCGCGAGAGCGTTTGCCCGGATTTCGGAGTTGGGGTTCAGACGGGTATAACGTCGGCCGGTGCGTCGCGACGAGATTGAAGCGCTGTATCGAAAATATGGATCCCTTGCGCAGCGACGCGCGCAGGCCATCTTGGGTGAGCCAGAAGCTGCCCGGGATGTGGTGCAGGAGGTCTTCGTCAACGTGCTGCGCGCCCCGGATGCGTTTCGACAGGAGGCGTCGCCCACGACCTGGCTGTACCAGGCGGTGACACACGTCTGTCTGCGTCGGTTGAGAGATGGCGGTCGACGCGCGCAGTTGCTTGATCTCAATGCGCCGAAAGAGGAACCCCGTACAGCAGAAGGAGCCGGTGACGAGGCACTGACCTTGGCGGCAATTCTTCGGCGAGTGCCTGAAGCGCTGCGAGCGGGAGAGACGCATCGTTTTTCAGAAACGGTCGCGCTGGATGACGTGGCCGGCGTTGAGCAGGTGTTGGCCGTCTTCTGCGCGTCTCCTATTTCGGTTGAGACGGCGGCGGAAGCGGTGCGGAAAACCGGCAACGCGCCGCCAAACTGCGATTCCGTCAGGCGAAGTTTCAAAAAGACGAGGTGATTGCCCGAAATGTCGGGTGGCGGTTCTCAGTGGGCGAACGCGGGCGCACTGCCCCCCATAGGGAGAATCACCACCATGAAGAACCTGATCCTGATCGCCGCCGTCCTCGCCTCTGTCGCCGCTCGGGCTGAAGACACCACCCTCACCCAGAAAGTGGAGACCAAGGCTTCCAACTTTCTTCGCGGTCAACGCGGACTTGATGAGCATCATGCGCGAACGAGTGCAACTGCAGTACGAGCGCGTCCTCGATGCGTGCACGGCCTATGTCCTCACACCCTCGTTCGCCTTCTGGAACAACGCGTACAGCACCGACTTGCAGGTCGAGCAGAGCGTGAAGCTGTACCTGAGCGGTGAAGCCCCACATGGGTTCTTTCTGGCGCCTTTGGTGTCGTTCGGGATCGAAGTGGGTCGTGAGCGAGCACCGGGAACCAACGTCTCCTTTGCGGCCGGAGCGGCGTTCGGTTACTCGATGAAGCTCTGGGAAGGTCTGACGGCGACCGCGTCTCTGGGCGCCACGTACCGCACGTACTTGGTACGGGGGAGCGACTCGTACGACTCGACTGGTCTCGTCCCGGTGGCACGCTTGGGCGTCGGCTGGGCCTTCTAAAGCGGAATGTGCGAGGGTGCGCCGGATGCGGTGGGCCGCTTTCGCTTTGATCCTCTGCAGTCTGGCCAGCGTCGCGTGGGGGAAGTCTCCCGCGCGGCGACTGGCGTTGATCGTTGGCAACAACCGAGGCGTCGCAGGTGAAGTCCCGTTGCTCTACGCGGAACGGGATGCGCTCCGCGTGGCGGAAGTCCTGCGCGATCTGGGAGAAGTGGATCCCGCGGACACGCACACTGTCTTAGGGGGTCGTGCACCAGAGGTTCGCAGCGCCCTGCAACGACTCACGCAGCGGGCCTCCACCGTGGAGAAGACAGTCCTCTTTCTCTACTACTCCGGCCA